>JAPSKG010000114.1 GCA_031177795.1 Domibacillus sp. | reverse complement strand
CAAGCCGATTGAAGCAGCAGAAGTTTTGGAAAAACGCGATATGTCGCATGGCATGATTCGAACGGAAGTCCGCAGTAAAACAGCTGACTCTCATCTCGGGCACGTGTTTCCGGATGGGCCAAGGGAAACAGGGGGCCTGCGTTACTGCATTAATTCAGCTTCTCTTCGTTTTATTCGCAAAGAAGATCTGGAAGCAGAAGGATATGGTGAATATAAAGACCTTTTTTAAGGTCTCTTTTTTTGGAGGAAAAAATGCACAAATCATTTTATCATTATTTATTGAAATACAGGGAAGAACCGCCGCGTGATGAACTAGCGGCTTTTGCAAATAACGCATTTTACGATCCTGCGTTTCCGAAATCAGAAGACAGCTATGACGTGCTAAGCCGTTATTTGGAAATGGAAGTTGATTACATGCCTTCAATGGGCGTATTTGATGATGCATGGGAAAAATACGAGCAAGATGAATTAATTCGTTGAAACTTTTTGAAAACTGCTTCGTAGAAAAACTGAATAAAAAATAGGAGTGATGGACGATGGCGTTATTTAACAAGGTGTTAGCAACCATTGGAATTGGCAATGCAAAAGTAGATACCAAACTTGAGAAAGCCAATTACCAGGCAGGCGACATAATGCACGGTGTTGTAGAAGTAAAAGGCGGCAACGTGGCGCAGGAAATTGACTCTATTTATGTTTCAGTTATGACTACGTATGTAAAAGAAGTAGATGACAGAAAAGTTTTGGATGAAGCCGCGGTTGTGAAAGAAAAGTTAAATGAGCCGTTTACCATCGGTCCTGGTGAAACGCGGGAATTTCCGCTTCAGCTTCAGCTGCCGCATGAGACGCCTGTTACACAGGGGAAAACGAGGGTTTGGGTGGCAACAGGCCTAGATATCAAACAAGCGGTTGATCCAGCGGACAAAGACTTTATTGAAGTCCGCCCAACTGAGGTTGCTGGAGCAGTGCTGGATGCTGTCCGAGCGCTTGGGTTTCGTTTGAGAGAAGTGGAATGTAAAGCGGCCCGCATCACAAAATACCCGTTTGTGCAGGAATTTGAGTTTGTTCCTGTAAGTGGAAATTATAAAGGCAAGCTTGATGAACTAGAGGTTTCTTTTTTAACGCAATCTGGACAGGAAGCAGGCCTTTTGCTGCAAGTGGACAGACGAGCGTCAGGACTGGGTGGACTTTTATCTGAAGCGTTAGGAACAGATGAAACAAATGTCCGGATTCAAGTGCAAAAACAGGACCTTGATTTTATACAAACCAAGCTAAACGAGACAATCAGCCGCTTTGCATGATAAAATAGCGAATGGATCTTGTTGAATTGGAGGAGTTTTAAATGAGTGTACACATTGGCGCGCAAGAAGGCGCAATTGCCGAAACGGTATTGCTTCCGGGTGATCCGCTCCGCGCGAAATATATTGCCGAAACGTTTTTAGAAAATCCGGTTTGCTACAACGAAGTACGTGGCATGCTTGGGTTTACTGGAACATATAAAGGAAAGAGGGTTTCTGTTCAAGGAACAGGCATGGGTGTACCGTCTATTTCCATTTATGTAAATGAATTAATGCAAAGCTATGGAGTGAAAAACTTAATCCGGGTCGGCACGTGCGGCGCCATTCAAAAAAATGTGAACGTACGCGATGTTATTTTGGCAATGACGTCATCAACAGACTCGAGCATGAACCGCCACACGTTTAATGGTATTGATTACGCGCCTTCCGCAAACTGGGAATTGCTAAAAGCGGCGTTTGATGCGGGTACAGAAAAAGGCTTGCAGTTAAAAGTCGGCAGCGTGTTTACTGCAGACCAATTTTACAACGATAACGCAGATCATGCGAAATGGGCGCAGTACGGAATTTTAGCTATTGAAATGGAAACAACGGCTCTGTACACGCTGGCAGCTAAATATGGACGGCGTGCACTTTCTGTGTTAACGGTAAGTGATCATATTGTGACAGGTGAAGAAACCACAGCGGAAGAGCGACAAACAACATTTAATGAAATGATTGAAGTGGCTCTTGAAGCGGCGGTTCATTCATAATGAAAAAAACTGCATTAACGCTTTTAACAGCTGCTGTTTTCCTCGGCGGCTGTGCGCCCGATGAAGAAAAACCTGTACCAGAAAAAAAACAAGAAGCTGCAAACAAAAAACCAGCTGCAAAAAAAGAAGCCGGGCCTGTTATAGAAACATCTTATTTCAATCAATTGAAAGAGGTGGATGATTTGCAGGTAATTCAAAATCCGGAAAATCCGATGGTGCTTGTAAACAAAGAATTTTCATTGCCGTCTGATTATACACCACCAGACCTTGTGCGCCCTGCTGTCCAATTTTCCTTTGGCAATCAGGATATTGAAAAAAGCTATATGAGAAAAGAAGCGGCATCCGCACTTGAAAAAATGTTTGCTGCCGCTGAAGCAGATGGGCTGTACTTATTTGCCGTGTCTGGCTACCGCTCTTATAATCGGCAGGAAGAAATTTTGGCGGCAGGAGCAGCAGCAAGCGGCAAAGAAGAAGCATTAAAATCCATTGCGCCTCCGGGAATGAGCGAACACCAGTCGGGCCTTGCTATGGATATTTCTTCGGAAAACAATGGCTTTGAATTAAACGAGGCATTTGAATCGACAGAAGAAGGAAAATGGCTGAAAGAACATGCATATGAGTATGGATTTATTTTGCGCTATCCAAAAGGAAAAGAACACATTACGCAGTATATTTATGAACCATGGCATTTCCGCTATATTGGAACGGAAGCAGCAAAAATAATTCATGAACAAAATTGGACATTAGAAGAATACTTTAAACATGTAAAGCCGGCAGAGTAACCTGCCGGCTTTACATATTCTCAGTTTTACAGAATTGTTTTTGTAATACTTTGTAATTGGAAAAATCTTAAAAAAAATGTAAACAAGGGATGCATGCCCTGATTTTGCAGCTTAATGGCGCCATTGATAAACAAAAGAAGGGTTTGTCTCGTGTAAAGATGCGTTATTTTTTGCGAAAGAAGGCAGGCCATTGCTGAATATAGCCGAAGAAGGAAGACGGTCTTTAACTTTGAGCCCGGTCCCTTTTGGGATAAATGGATAAAGCTCTTCAATATCTTGATTGAAAAGTCGAAAACAACCTTCTGTCACGCTTTTTCCTATAGATGAAGGGGTATTGGTTCCGTGAATAGCTACCTGGTCTTGCAGGGCAAGTCCTCTGGATCCAAATGGGGAATTTTCCCCATTTGGATCTACCACTCTCTCCGTTACATATGAAGAAGCAAAAGGCATGCCTTTCTTGCTAATCGCAATAGGATAAATAGCGAGAGGGACGCCATTAAATGAAAGCGAAAGTTTATGTGCGAGTGGATATGCTTCCAGCTCTAAAACTGCTTTTGGCGCTTTTAAAAACATTCCTTTAAAATAAAGCTTGTAACCCTGGCTGGTTACACGATAAGTAACGTTTTCCGGTATATAAGAAATCCAGTTGTCAGGATAAGCCCCGCGCAATTCATCAAGAGAGGATGGATAACGTTTTTTCTCGTTTTTAAAGTTTATAATAGCACTGTTTACTACAAGCCATTCAAGGTGCTCTGAATTGGAAAGATTAAGCGGTACAGCACCAAAGGTTTTTTTTACTGTTCTTTTTTCTTCAGATGGAAAAATGTTTTTTTCGTACCCGGTCTTTTCAGTAAAATGAAAATAATAGCGGTCAAGAACAAAGGCAGTATAAAGGAAAAACAAACAAGTGAAAATAATCAGCAATACAAATAGCCAATCAATGGACCGTGTTTTCTGTGTAGCCGTTTGTTTGCTTAATGGATAAGGCAGTACTTTAAAAAAATGTTCAAAATTCAACGGTTTGGTTTGTTGAAGCACTTTTTGAGATTTCTTCATTTTTTTGCCTCCGTTTGCTTCATAGCGAATGCACAACAGGCCTTAAAATTATGGCAAAAGCGTTATCGATCTTTTTTTAATCAATTAAAATGAAAACAAATGCAGTGCTCTTGTTTTTTTTCTGGCAGTGTTTTTTCTTTGTTTAGCAACAGTGTTGACAAAAAAAGAAAAGAAAAAACGCTTTTTCCTTTTTGGGCGGTTGGACTATGGTATAGCCAATAGTTTTCATTAAGAACAAAAAGCGGATTTTTTTAATTTGTTTTTTGCAGAAAATTTAGTTCTGCAATTAATTTTTTCAGGAGACTTGCTGGCAGTTGGAGGAAAAAACTTGTTTTGAATACACTTTTAAAAAGTGGGATTCTTGCCATGCCATGAAACAAAGTGATAAAACTTGTTTTAATGTTTAAAATGAAAAAAGAAAATGGTCATACGCCATTTCTATTCGACAAGATATGGTTTTTGTTTTCAAAAAACAAGAAAAACTGATAGAATGTAAAGATCAATGTACATAGATGTAGAAAGCGGGGAACAGAATGGAAGAAGAAAAGCCGGAGCAGGGCCATTACGTCAAAATAAAAAGATTCCCTTTTATTATGATGATTTTTGCGCTCGTGTTTATAACGGCGGCGGTAACAACGATTACCCTTGCTTTTGGAGATGAGAAAGCAGTGGAAGTCGGAGCACCGGCCCGGCCAGAATTTCAAAAATTATATGAAGCTTACGACAAAATTCAAAGCACATACTACCAAGAGGTAGAGCAGAAAACACTTATTAATGGAGCAATCAATGGCATGATTGATTCTCTTGAAGATCCATATTCTGATTATATGGATGAAAAAGAAGCGTCTAAATTTCACGAAGAGGTGTCAAGCTCATTCGAAGGCATAGGCGCGGAAGTACAGGAACAAAATGGCTTTATTATGGTTGTTTCACCAATCAAAGGCTCACCAGCGGAAAAAGCAGGCCTGAAACCAAACGACCTGATATTGTCTGTTGACAAAAAAAGCATTCAAGGCATGAGCGCGAGAGAAGCAGTGCTTTTAATACGCGGTGAAAAAGGAACAAAGGTTACACTTGAAGTTCAAAAAGCAGGCTCAGAGAAAACGCAGAATGTCACAATTGTGCGCGATGAAATTCCAATCGAAACGGTTTATCCGAAAATGGGCAGCGATAAAATTGCCCATATTCAAATAACAAGTTTCTCGGAGCACACAGCGGAAGAATTAACAAAGGCTCTGGCCGAAATGGAAAAGCAGGGAATGAAAGGGCTTGTATTGGATTTACGCCAAAACCCGGGCGGCCTTTTAGACCAGGCAATTGAAATGGCTAATTTGTTTGTTCCAGAAGGAAAAACAATCTTGCAAATTGAATCCGGTGGTAAAACACAGGAATTCAAGGCAGAAGGAGGCGAAAAACTTGCCCTCCCGGCAGCTGTTTTAATTGACAGCGGCAGCGCAAGTGCTTCTGAAATATTAGCAGCAGCTTTAAAAGAATCAGCGGGCATTCCGCTTATTGGTGAAAAATCATTCGGAAAAGGCACCGTCCAGTCAGCAGAAGATTTTAGTGACAGTTCTAACTTAAAGCTTACAACAGCTAAATGGTTGACACCGAACGGAACATGGATACATGAAAAAGGCATTGTGCCGGATGCGGCAGTAGCGCTTCCAGAATACGCCGATTTAACGTATATTAATCCGGAAGTGAAATTAAAGCGTGAAACGTTGTCTGATGATGTAAAAACAGCAGAACAAATGTTGCAGGCACTTGGATACAATCCGGGGAAAGCAGATGGCTATTTTGATGAAAGTACGGAAAAAGCCGTTAAACAATTTCAAGAAGCTAATAAGCTTGAAGAAACCGGGGTTTTAACAGGTGCATCCACAACAAAATTGATGGAAGAACTTCGCTTAAAACTTGAAACAAATGATCCACAGTTAAAACGTGCCATTAAATCTGTTCAAACAAAAATAAAGTAAACAAAAACTCCGGCATAATAGCTGGAGTTTTTTGTTGGAAAAACCAGGCATTGCAAATACAGGTGTTTGTGTCTAGCCAAAATGGCTGTTTCATCATAAAATGAAAAATGGGAAAAAGGGGGACTTGTTTTGTCAGAATGGCATGGTTTGTATGCAGCGTTGTGGAAAGGGCGGTCTTTCAGCAATGCCGAAGAAGCAATGGAAAACGAATTACTTGATAAATTAAATCATCCGCGCTTGCGGAAAAAAGCAGAAACAAAGTTTTTCGAAGCAGTCCGGAGGGTGAATGATTCCTCATTTTCTGATTCGGAAAAAATCATGCTAATAGCAGCGTACATTGCATGTTTTGAACAATTAAAGCAAAAACAATAGCTGATTTCCCGAAACGAAAAATCAGATTAAAAAAGGCAGAGAGGAGAATGAAGGTTGGCATTGTTCATCCTGGCAGCGGGAATAACGGCTGCTGCTTTGCTGATTGGTTACAGACGCTATTGGCCGGTTAACGTAAAACGTATTTCTCCAGCTGAAGCGGCAGGACATCCAATCATTGACGTACGTGATTGGCAGGAAGCAAGTCACTTGCCTCTTGCAGGAGCCGAGCATATTCCATGCGGGTATATTCCCCGCAATGCAGGCAAATTTGGCGGCCAGGAAGTATATATAGCAGCGGCAACAGCGATAGAGCGCAATTTTTCTGTTCGGCTGCTTAAAAAATATAATATACGTGTAAAAGGGTTTATTTGCATGGGAAAAAGTTAAAAAACCTACTTGCTTGCGCCACTTTTCATCCAGTGAAACAAAAAACATCACGCACTAACTAATGCGTGATGTTTTTTTTGATTGAACAAGCCATAAGCGGATTGATAACGTAATAGCACCGCAGGTCAAGCCGGTGATCAAGCCAATCCAATAGCCGTAAGGCCCAAAATTTGTCCAGCGGGCAAGCGCCCAGCCAAGCGGAAGCCCGATAATCCAATAGCTAACCATCGTCATAAAAAACGTGGCATTCACATCTTTATATCCGCGCAAAGCTCCCTGGACAGGGGCTTGTATGGCATCCGATAATTGAAAGATAGCGGCAAAAAGCAAAAAACCGCCGGCAAGTTCCAGTACTTCAGGATTTGCAGAATAAAGCCGAGCGATCAAATCACGAAAAAAGAAAATAAAAAACGTACCAGCTGCTGCTACCCCGATCGCCATTATAACACCAATTCGGCTGTAGCAGCGCGCATCATGAAACCGGTTGGCCCCTGCTTCAAAGCCGACGACAATAGTAAGTGCCATCGATACACTAAGAGGAATCATATACGTTAGCGAAGCAAAATTTAGTGCCGCTTGGTGCGCCGCAATTACGTGGGTGCTGTACTCACTCATC
>JAPSKG010000113.1 GCA_031177795.1 Domibacillus sp. | reverse complement strand
AAGCTTTTTCAAAGGCGGAAGGAACAGGGATCGGAAAGGAACTTTCATTTCAGGATATTGAAATCGGATCGGATAATAAAGGAAAACCAATTCTTCTTCGCCCTTACCAAAAAGGTGTTCACATCACGATTACGCACAGCCGTGAATACGCGGCAGCAGTCGTGGTCATTGAGGTATAATCGTACAGGCTTCCTCATATAGTGCTTATGAGGAAAGGGGTGCGGCAATGAAAAAATGGATGATCTTGTTTTTCGTTCTTCTATTGCTGTCTGCGTGCGGGGCGCCGACCAAAGAAGATATTGTGTCAGACATTATGGAAAAAGTAAAAAATGCTGAAGGATATAAAGCAAAAGCCGTGCTGGAGGTTCAAGCAGGAAAAGAAAAACAAAGCTACAACGTTACAATCTGGAACCAAAAGCATACTTATTACCGTGTTCATCTTTCATCTTTAACGAATAAGCACAGCCAGACGATCGTGAAAAATAAATCAGGTATTTATGTGATGACTCCAACACTTGGAAAAAGTTTTAAATACGAGAATAATTGGCCGGAAAACAGCAGCCAGTCTTATCTTTTTGAATCTTTAGCGGCAGATATTCAAGCGGATGGAGAAGCAACGTTCAAGGAAACAAAAAACTATTATGTATTTGAAACAAAAACACGATATACCAACAGCAAAATGCTACCCCGCCAACAAATTGCTTTTGATAAAAAAAGTTTAACACCTGCTGTTGTAAAAGTAATGGATAAAAATAAAAAAGTAATTATTTCAGTTGTGTTTAAGAAAATGGATTTAAATCCCAAGTTTAAAAAAGGGGATTTTGATCAAAAGAAACAGGCAATAAAAGAAACAGCTGGATCAGGAAATGAAGAATTCCCTGTTTACTACCCTAGCGTTACACAAGGAGCAAAGCTTGTTGAGGAAGCGGAAATAGATGATAAAGTAGTGTTAACGTACGATGGTAAAAAGCCATTTACTTTAATTGAAAAACAGCCAATGTCAACTGGTGAAAAACTTGTTACTGCATCGGGCACCTTTGCAGATATGGGCTTTGCTGCAGGAGAGTCAGCAAATGGCTCCTTAACCTGGGTATACAACGGCATAGAGTTTATGATTGCGTCGGATGTGTTAACGCAAGGGGAAATGGAGCTTATTGCTGCTTCTATGGAAACGGAAGCAATAAAATAAAGTGTGACGGTCTTTGTTTACCGTCACTTTTTTTTGGTTTAGAATAGATGAAGATTTTATAAAAATGGATAAGAGAGGTAAAATGAATGGAATTTTACCGTGATACATGGGCGGAAATTAACCTTGATTCAATTAAATGGAATGTAAAAAAAACAATCAGTGAACTAAAGCCATTTGTTGACTTGTTTGCAGTCGTAAAAGCAAATGCATACGGCCACGGTGATATACAGGTAGCTCAAGCAGCACTGGAAGCGGGAGCGAAAGGGTTAGCGGTTGCATTTTTAGACGAAGCTTTAAAGCTGAGGAACTCGGGAATTAAAGCTCCTATTCTTGTTCTTGGAGCAAGCAGGCCAGAAGACGCTAACATAGCGGCAGAACACCGTATTTCAGTTACTGTTCACGAGGTCGATTGGCTTGAACGTGTACAACTAAAAATCGGCCAGCAGTTGTCCGTACATATTAAATGCGATACAGGAATGGGCCGTATTGGCATCAAAACAAAAAAAGAACTTCTTCATATCACAAACTTAATCCTCCAGACAAAAGCTTTTTTATTTGAAGGCATTTTCACTCATTTTGCAACAGCGGATGAATTAAAAACAAATTATTTTGAGCAACAGATTGAAAAATTTCAGGAGCTTCTTGACGCTCTTCCGGAAAAACCACCTTATATTCATTGTTCAAACAGTGCGGCTACCTTGCGTTTCAAAGGTGTCGGAGGTAACATGGTCCGTCTTGGAATCTCTATGTATGGTTTAACTCCCTCTACTGATATAGCGCCAATGCTGCCCTTTCAGTTAAAACCGGCGTTTTCACTGCATACAAAGCTAGTTCATGTAAAACAATTGAATCCCGGAGAAAAAGTGAGTTACGGTGCAGAATATGAAGCTTCTGAAAAAGAATGGATAGGGACGCTGCCGATAGGTTATGCTGATGGATGGATACGCAAACTTAGCGGTCAAGATGTTTTGATTAACGGAGAGCGTGTGCCAATTGTTGGCCGTATTTGCATGGATCAATGTATGGTACGCCTTCCAAAAAGGTATGAACCTGGTACACCGGTTACTCTTATTGGGCGGCAGGAAACAGAAGAAATTACAATGGATGAGATTGCAAAAAAAAGAGAAACCATTAACTATGAAATTCCGTGTATTATTACTTCCCGTGTTCCGAGAGTTTATATAGAAGGCGGAAAAGTTACATCTCTTTCAAATCCACTTCTTTAAATTATAAGAACTTTAAAAAGGGCTTATTGTGCAATATTTTTGAAAAATCCCTTCCAAACGGCCATGGGCAGTGTTATGATATTTAGGACAGTAGTAAGCAAAGAGATGTGTGCAGTGATTGGTGGAGGTGTAGTTCGTGTCTGAATCCAGTATGACAACAGATGTATTAGTAAACTTGCCAAAGCAGTTTGTAAATGAACTCGACTGTTTTGCAGAACAGGAAGAAATCAGCCGCAGTGAATTCATTTACCGCGCGACGAAAATGTATTTGCGTGAACGGAAAAAACGCCATATTCAAGAATCGATGCGTCGAGGGTACATGGAAATGGCCAAGATTAATCTTGCTATTGCCTCTGAAGCAATGCAGGCTGAATATGAGGCAGGAAATACAGTCGAACGTTTAGTAAGTGGAGGATAAACCGTGTGATCGTAAAACGTGGTGACGTATATTTTGCAGACCTGTCCCCTGTTGTCGGCTCCGAACAAGGCGGCGTCCGGCCTGTTCTTGTCGTTCAAAACGACATCGGGAATCGGTTCAGTCCCACTATTATCGTCGCAGCCATTACAGCTCAGATCCAAAAAGCCAAACTCCCGACGCATGTAGAAATAAATGCAGAACGGTATGGCTTTGAAAGAGACTCTGTCATTTTACTCGAGCAGATCCGTACGATCGACAAGCAGCGGCTGACAGATAAGATAACGCAGCTGGACGAAGGAATGATGGAGAAAGTGGACGACGCTTTGCAAATCAGTTTAGGTCTTATACAATTTTAATAAAAGCACCTCCGTTAAAACGGCAGGTGCTTTTTTCTTTGAAAGATAATTTTTCAATGTGGCAAGTGATACTGCTTTTTTATTGATGGAATAACCTTTATAATAAAAATAATGAACGTTTTTGACGAAAACCGCGGACAGCGTTTGAAACGGAATGATGATTGGAGAGAACTGGATGCGTAAAAAGATTTATCAATATGTACAGTCACACAGTGATGAAATTTTAAGTGAATGGATTGAATTCATGCGTAAAGAAACGGATGAGCGCGCTGTTCAGGCAGTTTCTGATCATATGTTTACAAAAACGAGTGCAGAATTTATCCAGCTGGTCATGTCTAATTTCTCAGAATCTGAAGAGAAATTTCAAGAGCGTGCTGTCGATTTTTCCGAAAAAATTGTCCGTCTTGGTTGGCCGCTTACCATGATTACAGATGGCCTTCATGTATTCAGCGAAGTTATTGAGCGAAGAATGCAGCAAGAAGAAAAAGTAAATTCAAACAATTATATTGAATTTATCACCGAGGTAAACAACTGGATGATTCCAATGTATAAAACAATTACAAAAGCTTATACAACTTCCTGGGAGCGCACGGTTTCCCTTCAAAAAATCGCCCTTCAGGAATTATCTGCACCGCTCATTCCAGTTTTTAATAAAATTTCAGTGATGCCGCTTGTTGGAACAATTGATACAGAACGCGCAAAACAAATTATGGAAAATCTTTTGGAAGGCATTGTACGTCACCGGGCAGAAGTAGTTTTAATTGATATTACAGGAGTTCCGGTAGTTGATACGATGGTTGCTCACCATATTATTCAAGCGGCAGAAGCGGTTCGTCTTGTCGGTGCAAAATGCACCATCGTCGGCATTCGTCCTGAAATTGCCCAAACAATTGTAAACTTGGGAATCAACTTAGAAGACGTAACAACAACAAGCACTATGAAAAAAGGTGTAGAACAAGCGCTTGCGATGACGTCAAGACAAATTGTGGAGGTACAAGAATGAATATGCGAATTCCGATTTTAAAATTGCATGACTGTTTGCTTATTTCGATTCAAGTGGAGCTTGATGATCAAACGGCACTTCAATTTCAAGAAGATCTTCTTCATAAAATTCATGAAACAAGCGCAAGAGGGGTAGTAATTGACTTTACCTCAATTGATTTTATTGATTCCTTTATCGCAAAAGTGTTAGGGGATGTTATCAGCATGTCAAAGCTGATGGGGGCAAAAGTAGTTATTACAGGCATTCAACCTGCTGTTGCCATTACATTAATTGAGCTCGGTATCCGTCTTGAGGAAGTTATGACTGCACTGGATCTCGAAAAAGGTTTGGAGAAACTTCAACGGGAACTGGGGGACTGATGTAATGGACTCTAGTGTGAAAATTATAAATGAATGGGACATCGTAGCGGCGAGACAACTCGGCAGAAATGTTGCCAAAGAGCTTGGTTTCGGTACGGTCGATCAGGCCCGTATTACAACTGCGATCAGTGAACTGGCCCGTAACATTTATTTGTATGCAGGTCAAGGTGAAATTACGATAGAGAAAATTGAAAATGGCTCCAAAAAGGGAATGGTTATCATCTCTCGCGACGAGGGACCTGGAATCCCGGATCTCCGCAAAGTAATGGAAGATGGATTTTCAACTTCTGGTGGACTTGGTGCAGGCCTTCCCGGTGTAAAAAGATTGATGGATGAATTTTCGATTGAATCTACCCCGAATCAAGGAACCCTTATTCAGTCGGTGAAGTGGCTCAGGTAGGAGGAAAAAGGGATGAATTTCAGAGATACAATGCTTGATGAATACAAAGAAATACTAAAAACGTATATAAATGATCAAACAGAGCAGGCTTTGTATATGAGCCAGAAGTTCAGCCGTAAATCAATTGAATATAAAATATCACCTGAAGAAATGATCAGTCTTCATAAAACATCTATTATGGAGCTTGAACCAAATCTTCCCGAATCGTTGCTTTTATCGCTTGATATTTTGCTTGAAGTTATGATGAGTTACGGTCTTGCATATCGTGAACATCAAAGCCTTCGTACAATTCAACGTGAACTTATTAATGAAATTGAAGTAGCTGCAAGCATGCAGCAAACGCTTTTAGGCACACAAATCCCCCGTATTCCTTCCATGGACATCGGGGCGATCAGTGTACCGGCTAAACAGATGAGTGGTGATTACTACCATTTTGTTTCTCATGAAAATGGAGCAATTAGCGTAGCGATAGCTGATATTATTGGAAAAGGAATTCCCGCTGCTTTGTGTATGTCGATGATTAAGTACTCAATGGACAGTATGCCAGAAGACAGCCAGGCTCCCGGAGATGTACTTGAACGGTTAAACCGTGTTGTCGAGCAAAACGTAGATCCAACCATGTTTATTACCATGTTCAGCGGTTTATACAATCCGGAGACCCATATATTTTCTTATTCTTCAGCTGGCCATGAACCAGGCTTTTTTTATAACGCAGAGAACGGAACATTTGAAGAGCTTAAAGCCAAAGGCCTTCTTCTTGGTGTTGATAAAAAAGCTAAATACAATGAATACGAACGAAAAGTAGAAGTGGGAGATGTTGTTCTCCTTATGTCGGATGGAGTAACAGAATGCCGTACGGAAGATGGGTTCTTAGAAGTGGATACACTTATCGGCTACATTGAAAAATACATACACCTTGGGGCGCAGGACATTGCTGATAAAGTATACAAAGAGCTGGAATACTTGCAAGATTTTCAACTGCGTGACGATTTTACCCTTATTATTTTAAAAAGAATTTCTTAAAAGGGTTTATTCCTGATTGAATAAGGGTAAAGGAAGGGTATTGGAAAATCGTAGAGATTACTAAGTAAAAGGTGGTTTGATTTGAATGAACATTTCAATTGACGTACAAGAAAAAGAACAACAAACAACGATTCTGCTTGCGGGTGAAATCGATGCATATACAGCACCTAAATTGCGGGAAACAGCTTTTCCATATACAGAAAAAGAAGGCGCCAGCCTGGTGATTGATTTATCAGAAGTTAATTACATGGACAGTACAGGCCTTGGTGTATTTGTCGGTCTTTTTAAAAGCTTGAATGCAAATAACGGCACAATGCAGCTTGTTGGATTGTCAGAGCGCTTAAAAAGACTTTTCGACATCACAGGCCTTGCTGACATCATGAACATTAACTCTGGATCAGAAGGTGGCGTTTAAAGATGAAAACTGCTGATTATATCGAAATGAAAATCCCGGCTAAACCGGAATTTGTTGGAGTAGCCCGTTTAACTTTGTCGGGTATTGCCAGCCGTATGGGTTTTTCGTACGATACAATTGAAGACTTGAAAATTGCCACAAGTGAAGCAATCACAAATGCTGTACAGCATGCCTATAAAGAAGAAGGCGGTGAAGTGCTGATCGGTTTTGGCCTTTATAAAGATCACTTGGAAGTTGTGGTATCAGATAATGGGAAAAGCTTTAATTTCCATGAAACAAAAGAAGCCCTTGGCCCTTATACGGAACAATCCGTTGAGTTTTTACGCGAAGGAGGGCTAGGCCTTTATTTGATTGAAACCCTTATGGATGAAGTGAAAGTGCATCAGAAAGAAGGGATTACTTTGTTTATGACAAAGTATCTCGAAGGAGAGCGGGTGGAAAGGGATGCAGAAACCATCTCGACCTAACCAGGCCGCAAAGCTTCAAGCCATTGAATGGATTAAAACGTTTCAAGAAAAAGGCGATCAAGAATCACAAGAAAAGCTTGTTAAACATTATCAAGGGCTTGTTGAATCTATTGCAAGAAAGTATTCAAAAGGCCGTTCTCATCACGAAGACATCGTTCAGGTGGGGATGATGGGCCTTCTTGGTGCAATACGCCGTTATGACGATTCGTTTGGCAAAAGTTTTGAAGCATTCGCGATTCCAACCATTGTTGGTGAAATTAAGCGGTTCTTGCGTGATAAAACATGGAGCGTCCACGTTCCTCGTCGAATCAAAGAGCTTGGTCCAAAAATCAAATCAGCAAATGAAGAGTTAACAACGTCTTTACAGCGCTCCCCGCGAGTTGACGAAATTGCCCAGTATCTTGATATTTCAGAAGAAGAAGTTCTAGAAGCGATGGAAATGGGTAAAAGCTATCAAGCG
>JAPSKG010000112.1 GCA_031177795.1 Domibacillus sp. | reverse complement strand
CATTGTCTTCACGCGAGTTCATTGGCAAATAAAGCTCTTTGCCTTTCACGCGGTCGGTAATCATTACTCTTACTTCCACATAACCGTAAGGAGAGGTTAAGCCGACCAAACTTCCATCTTCAAGATTTCGTTCTTTAGCAAGCTCGGGGGAAACTTCCAGCCAGACATCCGGCACTTTATGATTAATCCCTTCATTTTTGGCTGTCATATTTCCTTCGTGGAAATGCTCCAAAATACGGCCATTGTTTAAATGGAGGTCGAAATCTGCGCCTGCTTCGAAAGGAGGCGTCCAGTCAACAGGCACAAGCCTCGCTTTGCCGTCTGGAAATGCAAAGCTCTCTGTGTAAAGAAGCGGCGTGTCAGTTCCATCTGCTGCCACCGGCCAAACAAGAGATTTAAATCCTTCCAGTCGTTCGTAATTAACTCCTGCGAAAAGAGGAGCCAGGCTGGCGGCTTCGTCCATAATTTCACTTGGATGGCTGTAATTCCAGTTTGCGCCAAACCGGTTTGCGATTAACTGGAAAATTTCCCAGTCAGGTTTTGAATCTCCAAGCGGCTCAAACGCCTTGTAAAAACGTTGGATTCTCCGTTCTGTATTAACAAACGTACCGTCTTTTTCAAGACTTGGCGCAGCAGGAAGAACCACATCGGCAAACTGGGCTGTTTTGCTAAAGAAAATGTCCTGCACAACAAAAAACTCTAGTTTTTCAAAAGCAGCTTGAGCATAGTTGGCATTAGCGTCAACAAGTGCCATTTCTTCTCCAAATAAATAAAGAGCTTTTAAACGGCCGTCATGCATTGCTTCCACCATATGATGGTTGTCATGGCCGGGCTCAGTTGAAAGCGTTGTTCCCCATGCTTTTTCATAGCGTTCGCGCACTTCGGGGCTTTGTACTGGTTCATACCCCGGCATCCAAGCTGGCATTGTGCCAAAATCGCATGCTCCCTGCACATTATTATGGCCTCGAAGCGGATAAGCTCCCGTTCCTGTGCGGCCATAGTTTCCTGTAATCAAAAGAAGATTAGAAATGGCCGTGCTGGCATCTGTAGCTCCTTTATGCTGGGTGATGCCCATTGCCCATAGTGCACAAACAGTTTTTGCTTCATGAATCATAGTGGCAATTTGAATGATTTCGGCTTGTGTTAGCCCGGTTTTTTCTTCTGCATACGCCAACGTAAATTTCTCTAGCGATTTTGCGTACTCTTCAAAACCGTTTACTCTATTTTGAATAAATTCTTTTGCTTCCCATCCCATATCAAGGATGTATTTAGTCACAGCACTGAGCCAGATAATATCTGTGCTTGGCTTGGGATGAACAAGCAAGTTTGCGCGTTCAGCAAGCTCGTGTTTCCGGATATCCGCCACAATTAATTTTTGCCCATGAAGCTTATGAGCCCTTTTTACGCGAGTTGCTAAAACCGGATGAGATTCAGCTGGATTTGCGCCAATTACGATCACAAGCTCTGCCGAAGAAATGTCATGAATGGTTCCTGCATCACCGCCGCGGCCTACTGTTCTCATCAATCCCGCTGTGGCAGGAGACTGGCAATAACGGGAACAGTTATCCACGTTATTGGTTCCCATGATGCCGCGCGCAAATTTTTGGAAAAGATAGTTTTCTTCGTTGGAGCACTTGGATGATGCAATATAACCAATTGAATGCGGCCCGTATTTTTCTTTTACACCGCCCAATTTTTCTGTAATCAAATCAAGCGCTTCTTCCCATGAAGATTCAACAAACTCGTCTCCCCGGCGAATCAGCGGTTTCGTCAGCCGTTCCTCACTATTGACAAAGTCCCAGCCCCATTTGCCTTTTACACAAGTGGAGATGCCATTCACAGGCGCTTCTTCAAGCGGCTCAATTTTCAAAATGTCGCGGTCTTTTGTCCAAACTTCAAAGCTGCACCCAACACCGCAATACGTACAAACCGTTTTGGTTCGTTTAATTCGTGTTTTTCGCATGGCTGCTTCTACTTCCGAAATAGCAAAAATTTCTTTGTAGCCAGGCTCTACTTCTTTTGTCATATCAATCATTGGGCCAAGAATCTTTGGCGGGATGCCTGTTAAATACCCGGCTTCACCAAGCATCGATTTTTCCATCAATGCATTACATGGACATACATTCACGCAATGGCCGCAGGAAACACAGGAAGATTGGTCGATAGGCACGTCATTATCCCAAATAACACGCGGAACTTCCCGGCTCCAGTCAATCGTCAATGTTTCATTTACCTGTAAATCCTGACAGGCTTCCACACATCTTCCACACAAAATGCATTGATCCGGTTCATACCGGTAGAGTGGATGAGAGTTATCAGGTGCATACGGCTTTTCTTTAAACGGATATTTTTGATGGGCAAGTCCCATATGTTCAACAGTGTTATGAACTGTACAATTTCCATTGTTGTTATCACATACCGTACAATAAAGCTCATGATTTTTTAAAATGCGGGAAATTCCTTCATATTGAGCTCCTTGCACTAATTCTGAGGTTGTATCAACAACCATTCCCGGCTCTGCTTTGGTCACACAGGATCTGACCAGCTCTCCGTTTACGTTTACGTAACATGTATCACACGTTTGAATGCTTCCAAGGCTTGGAGTATAGCAAATGCCCGGAATAAACAAGTCTCCTGCTCTGGCAACATCTAAGATGGTTTGCCCGGGCTTTGCGTCAAAGGCAGTGCCGTTAATGTCAATCGAAAAACCCGAATTCTTCATTATTGTTCCTCCGATACGCGTACTTTGAACATCACGTTTTGTGTGTTTCTTTTTCCATGGCCGGCGGCAAATCTGCTTTTAAATAAGTCATCCAGTAAAGAGCGGCAACAAACACAAAGCCTCCCACTGCGTTTCCTAAAAAAACAGGAATAAAGTTTCGGATAAAATCAATCCAGCTTACGTGTCCCGCAAAAATAGCGGCAGGAATAATAAACATATTCGCCACAACGTGTTGAAACCCAATAGCGACAAAGCCCATAATCGGAAACCAGATGGCTAAAATTTTCCCGCCAATGTCTTCTGCACCATATGCTTGCCACACAGCAAGCCCTACCAGCCAGTTACAGCCGATTGCGGAAAAAAAGCATTGCCAGAAGTTTTCTTCTAACTTGGCTTCTGCTGCCGAAATGGTTTTTTCCAAATAAGGGCCGGTTTCTGTTAACCCAACGATATGACCAAATATAAAAGCAACAAACACAGCTCCAATAAAGTTACTGGCGGTAATCCAAAACCAGTTGTACAATAAGCGCTGCAACGTCACTTTTTTGCTTAAAAAAGCCATAGACACGGCCATCATATTGCCAGTCAACAGTTCAGCGCCTGCCACCACAATTAAAATAAGTCCAAGCGGAAACACTGCTGCGCCTAAAAAAGAACCAAATGACCCCCAATCTGCCGGCAAATTCCCCGAAACTCTGATAGCAAGCAGGTAGCCGATAGAAATAAAGGCGCCTCCTAAAAACCCTAACAACAGCATGCTTGGTAAAGGAAGCCCGGCCTTGGTTTTGCCGGCTTCAACTGCCAATTGTGCAATTTTTTTTGGGGGCTGATATCCCATGAAAAACCCTCCTAATCTTTTCAAGCAATATTATTTGCGCTGTTGGGAAAAATTATTTAATGTTTTTACTTTTATTTGAGAAAGAAGGGATTCCATTGGACAAAGAACAATTGTTTCAACGTGCTCATTCAATGATCATGTCTTCAACAAAACAGCCGAAACAAATGATTTTATCCACGGTGAAAATAGCCGATTTATTTGGTGTCCAAGCCAGCGATATTGACAAGGGATTAAAAGAGCTAGTACAGGAAGGGCGCTTAAAGCAAATAAAGCTGGAAAATCCGCCTTACCACAACGTTTATTGCTTGCCTCAATAAAGCAACACACGTAAGGGAGTTTTACTGTAAAAGAAAAAAAGCTTGTTCGAGGAATTTTTGGAACGGCAGCAACAGGGAAAAAGGGGTTTGTTAAAAAATCCATACAAGACAAATGTGTTTTTCGCTTGCATGCATAAAAGAAAAAAGTATCAACCTCTACAGATTTGTTAATGCTAACAAAAAAGGAGGTGTGATACGATGGCGAAAGATGTACTTTGTGAAGTGAATAACTGCAAATACTGGGGAAACGGAAATAAATGTGAGGCTGACGCTATTTATGTAGTCAGCCACAAAGGGAACCAGGCGTCTAACAGTGAAGAAACGGATTGTAAAACATTTGTTCCGGAATTGTAATTTCTTTAAGGTAACCATCCAGGTGGTTGCCTTTTCTTTCTTTTAGTATTGATAATAACTTTCATTTTCATTCACAATTCACCTTGTTTTTTCGTAATTTGAAAGTTTTTCTAGCAAAAGGGCTTTCCTACACGGCTGGTTCTTTTTTTAAACTGGCTTCAAACCGCTCGATAATATATAAAAACCGTTCTGCTTCCCGGAAAACATGGTCGGCCAGCAAAGGATGGATATTGCTTTTTATTTTACATTCCTCTATAAGCTCTTTTGCACTTTTCTTAAAGTTCCGCAAGGCTACCAGGGAAGTCCGATTGTCGTCTAAGAACCGCGTTAAAATTGGTTTTGTTTCAGAATGGGGGCTCATGGATTCTAAATCAACTGCTTGAAAAAGCAATTGGTCAAAATCATGGCTAAACTCTCTTGCTTGTTGCACTAATTTTCTTTCGGAAGGATCAAGCAAGTGCCCAATAAATTTAGCGTGGTCGGCCATCAGTTTAAGAAAAAAAACATTTTCTTTAATAATGGCTTTTGGCAAAGGCTTTAACTTTCCTTCATTTAATTCTTTTAATCTGTTGGCAAAATAAGCCGCTTCTCTGCTTGTATGATCGACTAAGAGTGCGTAATTGTTTGAGTGGATTTTACAGCGTAAAATCAAGCCAAGAACTTTTCGCTTAAAAGCCCAAATTGAAGTGGCCGCTTGATAAACATGATTGTTAAAATGCTTTATTACCTGGGGGTTTGTATGGATGTTATAAGCGCTTAATTGATGTTCTATTTTTTCGAAAACGCCAATAAACTGCTTTGCTTCATCTATGAGCTGTTTATCATCTGGAGCAAATCCTAAACTTAAAAACAAAGCATGTTCTTTCATGATTCTTGACCAAAACCGAATTTCATCTAACGAACGGCTTATAAAAAGATCTGGCATAAGAAGTCCCCCTAAAACCGAATTGATCTTCAGTTAAAGATATTCAAACAATCGGTTTAACATGTAACGTTACAATTTCTTAAACTAAGCCATTTAATGAGAGGAAATTTCTTTCTTTCATTTAAACGCTTTTATTTAAACAGCAAAAAAACAGCAGGTACGCACCTGCTGTTTTTACTCTTTCATTAATAACCCGAGTCTTTTGAAGTAAGATTGTCCAGCATTCGATGATCATGCCGCTGCAGTGGTTTTTCAGCCGGTCCTTCCACAACTTCTCCAGTGTACGAAAAGCGGGAACCATGACACGGACAATCCCATGTACGCTCACCGCTGTTCCATTCCACTTCACACCCGATATGCGTACAAGTTGTATCAACAATATGCAAAGTTCCTTCTTTATCTTTATAAGCTCCTTTTCGGTGACCGTCGATCAGCACAACTGTTCCTTCATCCTCAGATAAATCTTCAATAGATGCAGAAGGCTGTTCTAGCTTGCCTTTAAGCAAGTGGCCAACAACATCCGCATTATCCAGCAAGAAATTTTTCAAGCTTGGATGGGCGTAAAAGCGCGACGGATTGTATAGCTCCTGGTACGCATTTCTTTTCCCCAAAACCATATCCCGAAAAAGAAGCGCAGCGGCCGTTCCATTGGTCATGCCCCATTTTCTAAATCCTGTAGCGATTAAAACATTAGGCTGGCTTGAAGTGATTTCTCCAATGTAAGGAATTTTATCGAGCGTAATAAGATCCTGGGCTGACCAGCGATAAAAAATTTTTTCCACTCCGAGCACTTGCTGTGCAAATGACTCCAGAGCCTTGTAATGCTCCATTGTATCTTTTCCTTGCCCGGTTTTATGGCCTTCTCCGGCAATGAGCACCATTTCTTCGCCGTTGATTTTGACTGAGCGAAGCGAACGAGACGGCTGGTCAACGCTTAAGTACATTCCCCCTGGATAAGATTTTTTTGTTTTAGCGGCTAGAATATAGGAACGATTCGCATGCATCCTGGTTGAGTAAAGTCCCGTTCCTTCATAAAAAGGGAAGTGGGAGCAAGAAAGAATCATATTGCCGGAAGCTCGCAGCCCTTCCCGGGTAAGCACAGTCGGCTTTGATTCTGTTTCAACGTTAACAGCAGTTGTATTTTCAAATATAAGCCCGCCTTTTTCTGTTATCAGACGAATCAGGTGAGCCAAATATTTTACGGGATGAAATTGAGCTTGGTTTTTCATTACAAGTGCTTTCGCAATTTCAATATCAAAAGGAATGGTATCAACGAGGTGGCCTTCAATGCCTAGTTTTTCATATGCTTTTGCTTCTTTTTCGAGTTTGGCAGCGTATTTTTCGGTTGTGGCATACAAGTAAGCATCCTGCTGGCTGAAATCACAGTTTATTTGGCGGCTTTCTACGGTTTCTTTTATAAAAGCAAGAGCTTCTGTATTGGCTTCATAATAAAGCCGCGCTTTGCTTTTTCCATAATTATGAATAAACTCATCGTAAATTGCCTCATGCTGGGCAGTGATTTTTGCAGTTGTATGTCCTGTTGTTCCGTTTAATAATTTTCCAGCTTCTAAAACAGCCACTTTAACGCCTTCATTTGCTAATAAATAAGCTGAGGTAAGGCCTGTAATGCCGCCTCCTACAATAATTACATCTGCCGAAATATCTTGTTGCAAGTGAGAAAAAGACGGCAAATTATCAACATCGATCCAGTATGAGCCGGGATCTTGAGGCAATTTACCGGTTTCTTGATTATGAGAAGACATGAAAACCCTCCATCCAAAATTTGTTTATAGTAGCATTTCCTTTCAGAAAAGGACTATACAAAAAAACAACGTCAATTTACAGTTGATTCCATAACAAACCCGATCTTAGCCAAATTGAAGTTTTTAAAAATAAAAAAATTTCATGAAATTACCAATGAGATACTTATTGCTACAAATAAGAAGCCGTGTTATATTAATAATCCGCTAAAAAAGCAGCTGGAAAGTTCATTAAAAATTCATTTATAAACATTGAGAATTTCATTTATTTAATTTTAAAATAATGTTGACTTTCTGTTTAAAGTTATGTTATATTCTTTTTCCGCCGCTTTTACTGGCAAAATTGAATCATGACTATCAAATATTTTTTTAAAAGTTATATTGACTTTTGGTATAATAATTGATATAGTTATTCAGCTGTCGG
>JAPSKG010000111.1 GCA_031177795.1 Domibacillus sp. | reverse complement strand
TGCTGTCTACTCCTCCTGAAAAAGCCACTACCACATTGCCCATTTCCGTTAAAATCGATTTTAGCTGTTCAAATTTCATATTCATGTTGTTTTTCCTCGCTTCCTTAAACACTTTATTTGAGTTAAGCCCGCTGTTGCTTCTTTTTTTTTACAGGATGAAAAAAAGATTTCACCCAAAAGATGAAATCTGGTCAAAATCAAAAATTTGCGGTCATTTTCTTAGTAAGCTTCCACCTGTTCTTCTACGTATGGAATGGTAAGGGGCCCCAATGGCAAAACGGCAATTGACATCTCTTCTCCATATTTTACTTTTAAGGTTTCTAGCGTTTCTTCAATATTATGGGCAGGCTTGAGCATTGCGCCATGTACTTGCTCATCTGTTAACGTAGAGTGTACATAAATATCCGCCCAAACTTGTGTGACTGCTTGTTTTTGTACCTGCCATTGATCAAACATTTTAAATTCCGGATCATTGATTAGCTCAAGCAACGCTTCAGGAGTTTTAGCCAGTTCAAAAATTTTCGAATAATTTCCGTGATCCGGCAAACCATCTGAACACTCGGAAGCGACAATAATTGTACCTCCTTGTTTTACGATTTTATGAGCAGCACTCATGCCTTTTACTGCCTGGTAAAGGTTTTGATCAAGCGGATAGCCGGAATTTGAGGTAATGACTACATCAAAGCGGTCTTCGCAGCGGATCATCGCGTGCTCTTTTACGAAAGCACAGCCTTCGTCATGAGCTTGATAAAGTTCTCCAGCAAACACATTTGTAATTTCTTTTTCTTTATTTAACGTTACATTCAGCATAAAATGCGGCTTGCACATCCGGTTGATTTCTCTTGTCATTTCCTGAACCGGGTTATCGGTCATGTTGCCCCATGTAGAACGTGGATCGCCAATCATTCGAGCGTTGTGAAACGTCATAATCGTTTCAATGCCGGCAATTCCAGGCATAATTCCTTTTGGCCCGCCCGAAAAACCAGCGAAAAAATGCGGTTCAATAAACCCTGTCACGATGCGGAAATCAGCTTCTACATATTCTTTATTCAAGTAAACATCACAGCCAAACTTGCTTTTTCCAAGGTTCACAAGGCTTTCTTTGTTGTGGCACTGATTATTAATAATACGCACATTTTCTACTACCCACTCGCCCAGCATTTCTACAAACTCTTCTTTTGTTTGATCGCGGTGTGTTCCTGTTCCGTTGATAATAACAAAATTTTCAAGCGGCACGTGATCCAGCTCTTTTAAAAGCAACGGAACAAGCTTGTGATTTGGCGTTGGTCTTGTAATATCGCTGATCACGATCGCCACTGTGTCAGTGGCTTGAACCAGCTGTTTTAATGGAGGCGTCCCTATTGGATTTTGGAGCGCCTCTTGAATTGCCTGCTCGTCGTTTTCTAATCCCGGAAGATTTTTCGGTTCCACAACAAACGCACTGTCCGGCAGTTGAAGGGTAAGTTTATCTTTTCCGTATAGCAATGCTGTTTCCATCTTTTTTCTCTCCTTCTTTTCGGTAAAAGCCCTTTTACAGCAGGACCTGGGAAGAAACAGGACTTTTATCCTCTAGCTGGCATGTTCAGCTTGTTTTTGTGTGAACGTTTTTGTCTGCTGCCGCGGATCCCTGTATTTCAAAGTCTTCCAGCTTACCGTTAATTCCTTTACTTTGCTGATATTTGTCAACCAGGATAACGGCAATCGGGCATAAAATCGCTGTTGTAAGCGTAGCAATCGAGATTTGAGCCGTTGCAATATTAACAATGTCCTGGTAAGCTTGCGCTTCTGCAGCCGTCATCATGCCAGCTCCTGCTGCTACTGACGCTGCTGCTGCAATAGCGGCAGGCGTGCCAGCTGCATTTCCAGCCGTTGAAGCTTCTGCAACCGGGGCAATGAAACTTTTTTCTTTAAACAGCTTGAATACTAATATTCCTGTAAAGCCTGTTAAAATTGTTGTTAGCAAGCCTATTGTAACACCTGCTGTCACAACAGAAGGGTTAAAGAAGTTTGCGAGATTCATGTTTGCTCCAAGCGCAAACGCGAAAAATGGTACCGGAAGGATTTCTCCTGGTCTTAAAAACTCGCGGATATCTTTATCCAAGTTTCCAAGAAGCATTCCAAGCCCAATTGGTAAAAGAACCGCAATAAATGAAATAACCGGGAAGCTTGAACCAAGCAGGCCTAGAGACATCAATGTAAAGAATGGACCGTCGTTCAAAGAAAGGATGGCAACTGCTCCAACATCAGAACGGTTTCCGTACTGGCCTGTTAAAGCCGCATACATTCCGCCATTCCCGTTTGTCATCGCGGCAATAATGGCAAGTGTAGACAAACCAAACAATCCGTGCATTGGATCAAAGAAGTAGCCAAACAGCAACCCTACTCCAAGGCCCGTTAAATATTTAGAAGAAACAAGCAATGTGCCTTTTTTCAAGGCCGTTCCTCCTATGCGCAAATTCATCTGGCTTCCTGCGCAGAAAAGGAATAAAGCGATCAGAACGAGTGCACTATCTTTAAAAAGCTCCTGCGAAAAGCCGCCAATGCGTAAAAATTCATAGTTTCCTTCCGGTGTTGCCGCTACTCCAAGAGATTTTAAGAAATCCATAATAAATGGAAGGTGAAGCTGGTCAATTGTATTAAGAAGGGCTCCGGCCAATAAAGGAACGACCATTAGTCCGCCTGGTACTTTTTCAATCGTCTGTTTAATTTTCATAGTGTAAAACCTCCTTTTTTTGTACTAACTCTTGATGAAAAAAAGTCCTTATTAGTTGTTCTGCACTTTCCTCTAGCAATTGCGGCGCCTGCTTCATCGCTTCCTCTAAAGTAAGCGGCCCGCTTAATATACTTGACACAGCAACTACTCCATATTCATATAAAGCATCAATGCCTTTGCCAACTGAACCAGCGAGAATAAGTGTCGGGATATTTTGTTTTTTCGCTGCTTGCGCTACTCCCATTGGTGTTTTGCCTGATGCTGTCTGAAAATCCACCTGGCCTTCTCCTGTAATTACCAGGTCTGCTCCGGCAAGTGCTTCATGAAGTCCGGCATACTCTGTTACCACGTCGACTCCCCGCTTCATTTCCGACGGAAAAAACGCTTGAAACGCTCCGCCGATGCCGCCTGCTGCCCCGGCGCCTGCCAAATTGTGAAGCCGCTTTCCTGTCCATTTTTCTACTTGATCTGCCCAATGAACCAAATTTCTATCCAATATTTCAACCATTTCTGGTGTAGCTCCTTTTTGAGGCCCAAACACAGCAGAAGCTCCATCTGGTCCAACCAAAGGATTTTGCACATCGGAAGCGATTACAAATTTACTTTCTATAATGCGCGGGTCAAAATCTTCAAAATCAATTTTGGTGACTTTATGCAATTCTACCCCGCCATATGAAATGCTTTTTTCTTCTTTATCTAGCAGCTGTGCTCCTAAAGCTTGCAGCATGCCTGCCCCGCCATCATTTGTTGCTGAACCGCCTACAGCTAAAATAAACGAACGACAGCCTTCATTTAAAGCTTGCTTAATTAACTCGCCGGTTCCATATGTAGTGGCCCGCATGGGATTTAACTCTTCTGGTGCTAACAGGCAAATGCCAGAAGCTTCGGCCATTTCAATCACACATGTTTGTTCGTCACCTAAAATCCCATATTGTGCTATGACAGTACGGCCAAGAGGACCCGTAACGGCCACTTGCTTTTTTCTTCCTCCTGTTGCAGCAACAAGGGTATCCATTGTCCCTTCTCCTCCGTCCGCAACGGGAACCAGGACCGTTTCTGCATCTGCAAACGCTTTCTTTATCCCTTTTTCAATTGCTTCTGCAGCTTCTACGGCACTAACACTGCCTTTAAATGAATCTGGAGCTATCACAACTTTCACCGGTTCTCCCCCCTTTTTCAGAAAACGCTTTCAAACTTAATTCTGTTCCATTATACTAATGACAAACCAATAAATCTATGTGCATAGCAACTAAAAAAAAAGTAATTTTCTTAGTTTTTTTTATTTAATTCAACCAAATATAAAGGAGAAATTTATGTTAACGAGAGAAATGGCTGACACGATTGTCAAAGAAACTTCCCTTAGGTTAAACCGGAACGTTAATATTATGAATGAAAAAGGCATTATTATCGCTTCCTGTGATCCTTTAAGGCTGGGCCATATTCACGAAGGAGCACTGGAAGTGTTGAAGACGGGAGATTCATTTTCTATTCCTGCCGATCACCAGGGAAGATGGAAAGGTTCTCAGCCTGGAATTAACCTGCCCATTGTTTTCCAGGAAGAAACCGTTGGAGTAATCGGCCTTACCGGCGACCCGGATGAAATAAAGGATTTTGGCGGCATTATTAAAATGACTACCGAACTTATGATTAAACAAGCTTATATAGCCACGCAAGCAGAATGGAAGCAGCGAACAAAAGAAATGGTGATTGAAGAACTTTTAAAAGAAACCCCTTCTTTTGAATCAGTTCACCGGCGTTTGGATCTTCTAGGAATTAAACTGCCGTCTCCGTTTCATCTTTTTGTAGTTCAACTTAAACCAAGCACGTTAACCAACAGCATGCTGGTTCAAAATCTTACAAAAGCGATAGGAGAAACCGGCACCATTATGGGTTTTGTGAACAGCAACCGGCTTCTGATTATAATGTCCGGTTTAACAGAACTACAAATGAAGCGAAAACTCGAAACAGTTTGTTATACACTAAATAAGTTAAAAGTGATGTTTCAGCTTGTTTATGGCATCCCTTGCACTCATTTAAAGCAAATCAGCCAATCTTATCAAGATTGCCACCTGGCTCTAGAAATCAGCGATCCTGACCAGGAAGTGATTTCTTTTGCTGATTTGGAAGCAAAAGCCCTTATTCACCAGCTTAACAAGCCTGCAGCAGAAAAACTGGTAAATAGGGTCCTGCATGATTCAATTTTAAGCTATGCAGAAACTCTTGACGTTTTTTTCAAAAACAATCTTCACATCCAGCAAACAGCAGATGCACTGTTTATCCACCGGAATACACTAATTTATCGGCTCAATAAAATTAAAAAGGAAACAGGTTATGATCCAAAACAGTTTAGAGATGCTTTCACTCTTCAACTTGCTGTTTGGATTGCTCAAAAAGTTAAAAAAGAAGAAAAATAAACAAACCAATTACATAAGCTTGTTTTGTTTTCCCTGTTCGTCAAAAAGTTTATTTTAATCTTTGCGTAATGTTTTTTTGCAAGCAACTGAATTTCATTCAACCCTTTTTTATTTTTCTAGCGCGTGAAAACTGTTTGGCGTAATGCAGATAAAATGAAAAAGCAGGAACCTCCTTTATGCTTTAAACAGAAAAATTGTTTTTTTGACTGAGGGATGGGTAACATACAACTAATGAAGTATGTCATAAACGCTTGCTTCCAGTCATTTATTAATAAAAGGCGTGACAATGAAGGTTAAGGAGGGCGCAAAATGAGTTCAATACAAAACAAGCGGATTCAACTGCATGATTTTAATAATCTGACGAAAACGCTTAGTTTCAATATGTATGATGTATGCTGGACTAAAACAAAAGAAGAACGCGAGGCTTATATTGAGTACATAGATGAACAGTATAATGCGGACAGACTAACGGAAATTTTAAAAAATGTAACCGACATTATCGGAGCACATGTATTAAACATCGCCAAGCAAGATTACGTACCTCAGGGAGCCAGCGTAACCGTATTAGTTTCAGAAGGGCCGGTTGTTGAAGTACCCAACGAGTCGTTTGAGGAATCTCCCGGACCTCTTCCTGATTCGGTTGTAATGGCATTGGATAAAAGCCATATTACCGTTCATACGTATCCTGAATACCACCCGAATGAAGGGATCAGCACTTTTAGAGCAGATATTGATGTGTCTACATGCGGAGAAATTTCTCCGCTTAAAGCATTAAATTATTTGATCCACTCGTTTGATACAGATATTATGACAATGGACTATCGTGTCCGCGGCTTTACAAGAGACATTCATGGAAAAAAATTGTTTATCGATCACGATATCAATTCCATTCAAAATTATATACCTGAAGATGTAAAAAGCCTCTATGATATGATTGATGTGAACGTATACCCGGAAAATATTTTTCACACGAAATGTAAGCTGCGTGAATTCGACCTTGATAATTACTTGTTTGGGCATACAAAAAAAGATTTAAGCACAGAGGAAATAAACGATATTACAAAAAAACTGCATCATGAAATGGATGAAATTTTTTACGGGAAAAATATAAAACTTAACTCGCCAAAAGAAACCGACTAATATTTTTCCCTAAACAAAAAAGCACACAAACGTGTGCTTTTTTGTTTTAGCCAGGCCGTCTGAAATGTTTTAGCCAATTTGTGCTCTTTATTGCCATAATCATAGAATAATGCCATATATATATTGTAATATCCGCAGCTTCAAACAGTAGATTAGGTGTTTTCCTTTTCTCAGAATTTTTTTATGTCCTACTCTCCTGAGAAAAAACTTTTGGTTTATTTTTCAAGCCTTTATCCAATAATAAAGCTAACTAAAAAGGAGTGATGATTTTGGAGAATTTAAAAAATGAGGACAGAAACTTTGATAAAAACAGCGAGTCATCCGGGGATGAAGAGCAAGAAGTTAAAGTTTTTACTGACCTGCTAGACCTTATTGGTCAACTGGAAAATGAATCACGGGATAAAGCATAAAATTATTTCAATACTTATAAAATCTTCTATTAAACGAAAAAGCATCCTCATAATAGAAGATGCTTTTTCGTTTAACAAAATTTGTTTTTATTATTTTTTTTCTTTATCTTTTTGGCTTGTTTTTATCTTTTGCCCATTCACAAATTTCACTTTGACTTCTAGTTGCTTAAATGTAGTCACTCCAAGAACTTCTTTTACTTTCGTACGCAATTCTTCTTCTGTGATTCCTGGTGTTATATTTAGTCGCTTTATTACAGTCGCAGCGTCTTTAACGCCGATTTCGTTTTTAATTTCCAGTTTCACTTTGTCTTTTTTAAGTTTGTATTTCAGCTTGAATTTTTGGCCTTTTTCATTTTTCAATTCAATATCAATGTCTTTTATTTCATTTGCATTAGCAATCCCATCGCTGTCAATATCTTCTTTGCTGTCTGCAATACCATCCCGATCACTGTCAGAGCTGTTTGGGTTGTATCCCATCTCATATTCAAAAGAATTATCCAGGCGATCTGTATCTTTATCTTCTTCCCCGTCCGTTAAGCCATCTTTGTCTGAGTCGCTGGCAACCGGACTCGTGCCTACTCCAAATTCTTCTTTTGTACTTAACTCGTCCTGATCTGTATCTTCTTGAGCATCTTTTGTTCCATCTTGATCTGTATCAGCTGTTAACAAAC
>JAPSKG010000110.1 GCA_031177795.1 Domibacillus sp. | reverse complement strand
GTTATGAATTTGATTAATCATTTTCCGCAAATTCGAAAAACGTTGCAAACTGACATTGAAGCAGCTTATAACGGGGACCCTGCGGCTTTGACAGCAGAAGAAATCCTGCTCAGTTACCCATCGATTGAAGCAATTAGCATACATAGAATTGCTCATGAGCTTTATAACATGGGCGTTCCGGTGATTCCCCGCATTATGTCTGAATACGCTCATCAGTTAACCGGAATTGATATTCATCCGGGAGCGCAAATTGACGATTACTTTTTTATTGATCATGGAACAGGCGTTGTTATTGGAGAAACTTGCACGATTGGAAAACATGTAAAAATCTATCAAGGTGTCACACTGGGAGCGAAAAGTTTTCCACTTGACGATCAAGGCAACCCTGTTAAAGGAATTAAACGGCATCCGGACATTGAAGATCATGTGGTCATTTATGCCGGAGCGACTATTCTAGGCGGAGATACAACTATCGGCCATGGTTCTGTTATAGGAGGCAACGTTTGGCTGACTGAATCTGTTTCTCCTTATTCAAAAGTTTACAATACACAGCCTTCCCCCACGATTAAAACTTCAACAATGTAAGATCATACAAAAAATTAACAAAACACTCAAGCGCCATCTCATACAACAATGAGAATGGCGCATTTTTTTTTTAAAAAATCAGCTGAAAAACCAATACTTGATAATAAAAGCAACTCTATGGATTAAAGGGGAAAGCCGAGCCATATACATGGAACAAAAAAGGAGGAAAAAAGGAGTGCTGAACAAATTCATTGAGTCCGCCAGCGAGCCGGATTTCTTATTTAATGCCACAGGGCTCTTGCTTGAAAGCCTATTGTTTTTATTTGTGTTTTTTTCGTTAATATGGGTAATGAAAAAAGCAAAATCAGCTAAAAAACTTTATATCACAGGAACAAGCATGCACTTAATTTCCCTGTTTTGGATTTTTTTCGGTCCAACAATTCCTGCCTCTAATGCGATCGGCTTGTGTTTATTTTTCTTCGGGTCTATTATTATGGCCATCGCTTTAACTGAAGAATATATAACTGATGGCGTAAGGGCACATGTAGAACATTCCAGAAAGTCGGCTTTGCGGAAAAAAGCTTAGCAACATTTTTGCTGTCTGGCAAACAAATAAATTGAATGAAATAAACAAGAAAAAAGACGGCTTTTGCGGCCGCCTTTTTTGTTTTATAGAGTTGAACGATTAATCGCTATTTGTTCTGCTAAGACTTTACACTATTGAAAACTCATTTAATTGGCAGGAAAAAGTCGGTGTAACTATTTAATCGATAACGTCTATTTTTTTTAAATAAAGATAAAACCAATACCCTACAAGAAAAGCAGCCAGGTATGCAAAAAATGTCCAGTAAATATTCCATCCGTTTGCATAAACAATCTTTTCGCTTAAAAGAAAGGTGAATTCGCAGAACGTAATGAGCAATGACAGCAAAAAAATTGTTAGATAAGGCCGCTTGCTTTTTTTTAAAAAATAAATCATGTAACAGCCTATGATAGGATACAAGCCTAGATTAAAAGGAGCTGCATTCAGCGTTTTAGGATGAGTGAAAGGATGTAATTCGCCAAAATCATAATAAAACCATATTTCGTTTATTAAAAATGCACTAGCTGATGCAAACGGGGCAATTAATGGAATCAACTTTTTGTCTCGTTGATTCAGATGGAAAATCGCGATAAGCCATGGCACAATAAGAAAAGCAAGAATGGTGTATAGCAACTTTATTCATAACCCCTTTCTATGGTAATTAAACCCTTTTTTAACAAAAAATGTAGGTAAAATTACCTACTTTTTAAAAGTATACGTTAAAAGCAACTTAATTGACAACGCTTTCTTTTTTAATTTAAAAACTATGTTAATAGTTGATGGTTTCCAAAATATTGAGCATCAGCTAACCGAACTTATTGAGTAAGAACCGCCACAAAGTGTTAAAAGTGATTAACGAGTTCATGTTTATAATAGTCTATGGATATTACCAATTTTCAAAGCCGGGGGGAATGCTTGCCGAATCGAATGACGATGAGTGGCCTGGCGAAGATAAAAACTAGTACATATAGATTGAAAAAGCATTTAAAGCAGTTAATCGTTAATCAACTATAGGACAAAAACGCAAATAAAGAAAAACAAGGTTATTTTCAACACTAGATTTCAACAAAACCAATTTAAAAGCAGGTTTGTTTTTCTTCAAGCTTTTTCACACCCGACAGCCCAGGTTTAACAGCAAGCCTGTACCGGGAAAAAGATACCACTGGATTAAATCAATTGCTAAACAAACAACAGCAAAGCATGATAAAAGGGCAAAAAGGGCATAATTAAAATAAGTATCTAGTAAACCGCTGCCTGGTTCTTTAAGTGTAAAAGGAAAAGCTTTTTGGAGGTGAACAGGTAAGATGGATAAAGCAAAGTCGTACGAAGAAGGGGTTAAGCACGGTGTCGTGTTAAGTATTGAAGCGTTGTTGAATGACATGGCAGAAGAAAGCAACGAACAAGTCCCGCAAGCACTCACTGACTATATTCATTCCGTTACAGATATTGATGTATTAAAAGATTTTTTAGTGAAAACAAGGAGATTACAAGCAATATCAGATATGGAGAACTTTTTTTAAAATAACTGAATGTTCTTTGTGAAAAGCCCCTTTCTTTTAAAGAAGGGGCTTTTTTGCGTTTATTTTTCCTTTTGCCGTTTTTGTTTTCTTTACCGCCTGATTGAAAAGGATAACCCAATCAGCGTAACTTTCCTTTCACCTGGCTTTTTCCGTTATGCAACAAACAACCAGGCAGCACACCATTTTCCCCAAACATATAATAACTAGGATTGGAAAAGTGGATCAGCCAAAGAGTAGACAAAGAGGCGCAAGGCTGCAGGTACAGGTGTGAAACGCTAAAAAGGTGGTGCATACAGATGACTGTTTATCAAAGTGAGGAGATAAAAAAGTTTATTGCAGACATTTTAACAAAGGTAAACATTGACCTGGAAAAAGCAGAGATTGTAGCAGACTCCCTGGTGAAAGCTGATTTGGAAGGAGTTAGTAGTCACGGAGTAAGCCGGCTGCCCATTTACGTAAAACGGCTGCGTGAAAACCGGATTAATTCTCAGCCGAAATTGAAAATTGAACGAAGCGCTCCCGCAGTGTTGATGGTAGATGGAGACAATGGGCTGGGACAGATTGTTGCTTGCAAAGCTTTTCAAGAAGGCATGAAAATAGCAAAAGAAAACGGTCTTGCTGCCGTTGCCGTTTACAACAGCAATCATTTCGGCTGCGCTTCCTACTATTGCCAGCTCGGGTTTGAAAAAAACCTGGCTTCTATTATCACTACTAATTCTCCATCCGGCATTCCTCCCTGGGGAGGCAAACAAGCATTTTTTGGAACAAATCCAATTGCTTTTGGGTTTCCTGTAAAAGAAGCAGACGATGTTATCATTGATTTATCTTCTAGTGTTGTTGCACGGGGGAAAATTATTCAAGCAGCTAAAGAAGGAAAAAGCATTCCAAAAGGATGGGCAATTGATGAACACGGCCATGAAACAACAAACGCAAAAGCTGCGCTAAAAGGAGCGGTTCTTCCGGCAGGCGGAGTAAAAGGATATGGAATTGCGCTTGCGGTTGAAATTTTATCAGCACTTTTGCCGGGAGCTGCATACGGTCCATTTGTCCAAAATATTTATCAGGAAAAAGATGGGCCTGCCAAGGTCGGCCACTTTTTCATTTTGATTGACATTGAATCATTTCAGCCATGGATTCAATTTGATCGTGTGCTGAAAAAGATGTTGAATGAAATAAAAAACAGCCCGAAGGCAGATGGAATACAAAACATTTTTTACCCTGGAGAGCGCCGGGCAGCTTCTTTTCGCGAAAAGTCTGTTTCTGGAATTGAACTTGCTTCAGAAACCGTTAAAGAACTTGTTTTATTGGCAACAGAATACAAAGTTCCTTTTCCACAATAGGTTTTTTGAAAACCGTCTTTTTGAAACGGCTAGTTTCATTAGGCGGTTTTTGACATAGGTCTAATACACACATTTCGAGAGCCTACATATTATTTTGGTAAAGAGGTGGTGAAAATGAAAAAAATACAAAACCCGGTTGAAAATGAAAAAAAAGAGTGGCAAAAACAAAAAAAACAACAAACAAGAAAAACGTGGTTAACCATTTTTTCGCCAGTTTTTCTCTTGCTTATCTGGCAAATTTTAGCGCAACTCAACTTTATTGATGCCCGGTTTTTCCCTCCTCCTACCGCCATTATTTCTACATTTCAAGAATTGCTGATAAGCGGTGAATTGGTACACCATGTAAGCATTTCTTTGTTTCGGATTTTTGCCGGCTTTTTCCTCGGAGTACTTCCTGGCGTTTTTCTCGGCTTATGCATGGGCTTATATGCACCTATCCGGCATTTTCTTTCTCCTATTGTGATGGCTTTAATGCCAATACCGACGCTGGCATTGCTGCCCATCATTTTAATCCTTTTTGGAATTGGTGAAGTTTCCAAAATTGTGACGATTGCAGGGAGTGTTTTTTTTCCTGTGGTCATTAATACGGTTGCCGGTGTGATGTCTATTGATTCCACTTACTTGGATGTGGCAAAAAACTATGGAGCCAGCCGAAAAGATTTCTTTTTTCAAGTGGCTTTTCCCGGTGCTCTTCCTGTGATGCTGGAAGGAATTCAAATGGGGCAGGCCATTGCGTTACTAACCATTGTCGCCGCAGAAATGATGGGCGCCAGATCAGGAATAGGTTATTTGATTTGGTCTTCTTATAGCGCTTTTTTATTAAAAGAAATGTTTGTCGGATTGATTCTTATCTCGTTTTTTGGTTACATCTTTTCTTTAATGCTGAAGATGCTGGAGCGAAAACTGCTTCCATGGAGGTGATTTTGTGAGCCAAAACCCTAAAATTTCAATTCGCGGATTAACAAAAGTGTTTTATAAAAAACAACATAGTGTGATGGCTCTTGAAAACATTTCTCTTGATATTAACGAAGGAGAATTTGTTTGCTTTGTTGGGCCAAGTGGCTGTGGGAAAACGACTTTGCTTCGTATTTTAGCTGGACTGGAAAGCCAAAGTTCAGGTGGCTTTACAATTAAAAAAAGCGGACAGCAGCGCCCGAGCCAATCGATGGTTTTTCAAGAAAAAGGAGTTTTCCCATGGATGACAGTCGCGGAAAATATAGCATTTGGACTTAATATGCGCCAATTGCCCCAGTCATATGTAAAAGAGCGGACAAATTATTTCCTGGTGAAAACAGGCCTTTCGAAATTTGCCGACATGTACCCAAAAGAGCTTTCCGGGGGAATGAAGCAGCGGGTAAGCATTGCAAGAGCTTTTGCAAACGACCCGGAAATTTTACTAATGGATGAACCGTTTGGTGCACTGGATGAGCAAAACCGATTTATTTTACAGGAAGAATTGCTGTCTATTTGGACTGAAACAAAAAAAACCATTTTATTTATTACCCACAGCATAGACGAAGCATTGTATTTAAGTGACCGCGTGGTGCTTATGAGTGCACAGCCTGGAAAAATTGTTGACGAAGTAGAAATAAAGCTGCCACGTCCAAGAAAGTTACATGATATTCGGTCCCATCCAGAAATGACGGTTGCTTTTTTACAAATTTGGCGTCATTTGCAAGGAGAAGTACAAAACGCACGGCAAGAAGATGAAAGGAGAATGTAAATGAAAAAGTGGATAGGGTTGTTAGGAACTTTCTTGTTGCTAGCAGGGTGCGCAACAGAAAAACCCGTAACAGTGAATAACGAGGTAAGCCCAAGCAATCCGTCTGGCGATTTGGCGCCTTTACCTGAAAAAACAAAAGTAATCATTGCAGAAGACGGTTCTGCATCAGGAGCCGGTTTTTACATTGCCAATGAAAAAGGATATTTTGACGATTACAATATTGAAGTTGAATTTGCCACATTTGCCAATAGTGATGATATGCTGCCAGCTCTTGCATCCGGTGAAGTCGACATTGCCGGGGGCATTTCTTCCGCTTCTTTCTTTAACGCTGTTGCTCAAGGAATCGATGTGAAAATTATTGCCGATAAAGGACATAATGAAAAAGGAAAATCTTATTTTACTTTTGTTATTGGTTCTGATAAGCAAGACAAGATAAAAGAGTATAAAGATTTAAAAGGAAAAAAAGTAGCCGTTTCAACTGAACACGCGGTAGATGATTATATTTTCCAGAACATGCTGGATTACGCAGGCTTAACAGAAAAAGATGTGGAATTCGTTCTTATGCCGGACTTTGGCAATATGATGGCAGCTATTGAAAATGGTTCTATTGATGCTGCCCTTCAAATAGAGCCACTGATCACGCAAGGAACAGCAGAAGGCATTCACGTACGATTTGGGGATGCAACCGACTTTGCTCCTGAAGCGCAAATCGCCATGGTGCTTGGCTCGCCGAAGTTTATGACTGATGAACAAAACGTGTCTTTGCGTTTTATGGCAGCTTATTTAAAAGGAGTCCGGGATTATAACGATGCGTTTAAAAAAGGAAAAGGAAAAAAAGAAATTATTGATATTATGACCAAATACACAGCTTTAAAAGATCCGGCCGTCTGGGATGAAGTTTTTGTAACCGGGCTTGATCCAAACGGGAAAATGTTTATTGATGACATCCGCAATCAATATAAATTATATGAAAAGCAAGGAGCGATTCGCGGGACATTTGATTTTGATAAAGCGATTGACACCTCTGTAACAGAAAAAGCTGTTGAGATTATTGGAGAATATAAATAAGTACCATCAGGGTTCAATGCAAAACTGCATTGAATCCTGTTTTTTTAGTAAGATAATTTATTTCCTGTTTTGTTAATGGTTAACTTTAAACAAAAGTAGAAATTATTTTTTAGTAACTTGGTTCTTTTTGGATTTTTTTGTTAAAATAAAACAAAAAGCCTGCCGTTTCTTGAAATATTAATGAACACAAGGTAAAGACCTGGCTTTTTCTTTTTATAACCGGTTAAAATTAGCATACCTTTTTTATTACTAACGATCTGTAAGAAAGGGGAAAGCTATAGTACCCGTAAAAAGCTTTTCAAGGAGATGGTTATGTGAAAAAGCCTTTTTTCTGTTGCCTGACACTGTTTTTTTACTTGATTGCTGCCACAATTGTTTCAGCGGAAGAAACAGCAAGCCCGCAGGAAAAACAGCCAAAAACGCATCATTTTGTATTAGTAGAGGAAAAAAGCTTAACTGATTTAGAAAAAGCATTTGTTCAATCATCGAAAAAAAACAAAGGTGTTCATCAACTTGGCTCACTGTATGTTATCGCATTAGGGCCAAAACCCAATCCTGGCTATGGGCTAACAATTGAAAAGCAAGAGCAGCTATGGGAAGAATTGAAAATTTATGTAAAACAAACGTTCCCCCAAAAAAACAGATATT
>JAPSKG010000109.1 GCA_031177795.1 Domibacillus sp. | reverse complement strand
CTCATAAGTGGATTGATATAATAGCCCATGCTTGTTTCGATAATATGATTTTGATTAACTGCCCAAATAAACACAAACCAATTTACACTGATTAACAAAGAAGCTGCTGCTAGTGCAAGAGCTTTTTTAGGATGAACCGCTATTTCTTTTAATACCGCGGCAAGCGGCTTCCACTTTTTCATCACAGCCAGCAGCAAAATCATAAAAATAAAAGACCAAAAAATTCGGTTTGCCAAAATTTCATATGCCGGCACTTCTTTTACCAGCTTCCAATATACCGGGATAATCCCCCATATTACGTAAGATGCAGCAGTATACAAAACGCCTGATTTCACTTCTGTTTGCACGGTTTCACCTCATTTATTTCTATATACGAAATATCCACTGATATAAAACCGCGCCTTCCTGCGGCGCGGTGCTTTTTCACAATAAATCATCTAGTTCTGCTTCTTTTTTAGGAAGCATAATTAGTTCTGTTTCACGGACAGCTTGATCAATGAGAGGCTCAAAATCAAGGAAGCTTTCAAAAAATTGAACTTTTTCTGTTTTTGGCTTTGTTTTTGGCGCTGCCGGTGTAAAAATCGTACAGCAGTCTTCGAAAGGCAAGATAGAAATATCATGTGTGCCGATTTTACGTGCCATTTCCATGATCTCCAATTTGTCTGTTGCAATCAGCGGCCGAAGAACCGGTGTGTTTGTAACATCATTAATAGCAGCCATACTTTCCATGGTTTGGCTAGCTACCTGTCCCAGACTTTCACCTGTAACAATGGCAAGGGCGCCTGTTTCCTGACGAATTTTATCTGCTATTCGCATCATAATGCGACGTGTTGAAGTCATTGTATAGTTTTCTGGAACTTGCTTGTGGATGGTTTCCTGAATATGTGTGAAAGGAACGATATGAAGACGGACATTCCCTCCATATCTTGTAAGCACATCTGCCAGGTCAACAACTTTTTGCTTAGCACGTTCACTTGTATACGGCGGGCTGAAAAAGTGTACTGCTTCTATTTCAACGCCTCGCTTCATCATCATATATCCAGCCACCGGGCTGTCTAAACCGCCTGAAAGCAATAAAACCGCTTTACCTGCTGCTCCGGCTGGAAGCCCTCCCGCTCCAGCTATCGTTTCACTGGATAAATAAACTGCTTCTGCTCTCACTTCTACGGTTAATGTAAAATCAGGATTTCGAACATCAACAGTCAGGTCTTCCGTTCCACGGAGTACATAACCGCCAATTTCATGGTTTAATTCATGTGTATCAAGCGGAAATTGTTTATCAGCCCGACGTGTACTTACTTTAAAAGAAGCGGGACCATCCATTGCTTTTTTTACTAGTAAAAGGGCTGCTTCTTTTATTTCCTCCAGGTTTTGTGATGTTTTTACAACTGGACTAAACGATTGGATTCCTGATACGTGTACAAGTTTTTCTTTTACATCTTCAAAAGAAGCGCCGTTCAAATAAAGAAACATGCGGTCGCGTTGTGCTTCTATGTTTACACGGTCATCATTTAAAAGGCGTTTAATATTTGATTTCATTTTGTTTGTAAATTTGCTGCGGTTTCGTCCTTTGGTTGACATTTCGCCGTAACGGATTAAAATGCGGTCATAGTTCATTTTCGTTCATTCCTTTTTTTCGCGAGCACCGGCACAGTTCGGTCCAGCGCGGAAATAAATTGTTTTGCTTCTTCCATGGTGTTTTGAAACGACAAGCTAATACGAATTGCTGACACCGCAAGCTCATCGCTTTTATTCATTGCCTGAAGGATCCGGCTTAGCTTTGTTTGTTTTGATGAACAGGCACTTGTTGTTGATACGATAATTCCTTCTTTTTCAAGTGCATGCACAAGCACTTCTCCTTTTACACCGGGTACTGAAACATTCAAAATGTGCGGTGCGGATTTGGCTGGTGTATGAATCACAACCCAATCCCGGTTAGCCAGCTCTTTTCTAAGCCAATTGGCAATGAGGCTGACAGGTTCCGCGTTTTTCTCAAAAACAAGCCGTACTGCTTTTGCAAGCGATGCAATACCAGCCGTATTTTCTGTTCCGCTTCGAATTCCTTGTTCTTGTCCGCCACCAAAAAAAACAGGCTCCAATGAAATGCTGCTTCTCTTATATAAAAACCCGGTTCCTTTCAACCCGTGCAGTTTATGTCCCGATACAGACATAAGGTCAACTCCCGATTGATGAAGGTCAAGTGGCACTTTTCCAAATCCTTGCACATTATCTACATGAAATAAAATTTGCGGGTGCTTTTTTAACGCAGTTCCAATTTCTTTGATAGGCTGAAGAGCACCTGTTTCATTATTTACATGCATAACTGACACAAGAAACGTATCGTCCTCAATCGCATTGCTAATTTCTTCAGCTTCAATTATGCCATTTTCTTTCGGATTTACGTAAGTAACACGGAACCCTTCTTTTTCCAGGCTCCGGCACACTTCGTAAACTGAAGGGTGCTCAATTGAAGTTGTAATAATATGACGGCCTCGCCCTTTGTAAAAAGCAGCTGCTCCTTTAATGGCAAGGTTGTTGGCCTCAGTTCCACCTGATGTAAACAAAATCTCTCGGGCATGCACATTGCATATTTCGGCAATTTGTTCCCGCGCTTTTTCAATAAGGCGTTCTGCTTCCATTCCTCGATTGTGCAAGGATGATGGGTTTGCAAAAAAACGGGTGCTTGCTTTTATAAATGTATCAAGTACCGACTCGTCCGGTATCGTTGTCGCACTGTTGTCGAAATAAATCATGCATTATACTCCTTACTTTTTTACCTATCCATGTTAGCACATTGATTAAAAAAAAGCCGCCTCTTTTTCTCGAGACGGCCACACTTTATTGCTGTTCTTCTTTTAATTGTGCATCAAACTTTTTTAAACCTTTGGAATCCACTTTGTCAATGGCTGTTGCACACAGTTCAAGTGCTTTACTATAATCTGCATTGCGGAAAGCAATTTCAGCTTCGTTTAACTTTTCTTCAATTGCCGGGTGCGTTCTCCGGTAGCGGTTTCCAAACTGGATCATCCGCTCAGACAAAGCTACTTGCTCAATTAGCTCATCCGTTTTATTGGCTAAATGATCAATTGCCCCTTTAGCTGCTTCAAGCTTTTCACGGACAGCTTTCATGTTCAGTGGTTTTTCTTGCAAATAAGTATTTGTTTCTTTTAAGCGGATTCGCGCTTCTTCAGTCATATCCATGTAAAAATCCGGGAGGCTGGGAAAATTGCTTTGTTTTACTTTACGAGCAATGTACTGCACTCGGGTTCTTAAAGTATGTAATTCTTCTGCCGCTTCAAGTTCATCTTTACGAAGCGTTTGAAGAAAAGCCGCAAATCCACTTTGTTCTTTTCTTAGCTCTGTAATACGGGCTTGAATATCTTTTAACTCATCATGTAAAAAAGAATAAGCGGTTTTTTCTTCTTGAATGCGTCCGTATAAAATTTCATATTGCTTTTCAAGATGATAAATTTCTTCTTTTAGCCTTTTTGGAACATCGGACTCTTCACCATCAAGCTGGTAGCTTTGCTTGACTACATCAGTTTCCTCTAGAAGTTCACTGTTGAAATCGCTGATTTCGTCAATAATTGATCCGGTTTCTCCCTCATCTTTTAACACATGATGTTTTGCCATCACTTCTTTTTCTAAAAGGTCATAAAAAAAGTCAATACTATCTTTTGTATCAGAGACGATTTGCTCTGTTTCTTCTACTTCTGTTTTCACAAGAAATTCCCGGCAACGGGACAAATCTTCTTTAAGCTCGGCTACTTCTTTTTCAATTTGCAGATGATCCAGCATGTAACCGTCCTGCTTCATCTCTTTGTATCCATTTTCAATTTCAGATAACTGAGCAGGCAGCGTTTGGTTTACTTCTGTCATTAACAACGGAATACGCGCCATTTTATGCTCCATTTTATCCATCTCAGCTTGAATCTCCATTAAAAGTTCGCGAGCTTCAAGATAGTCGCCGTCTTCTGTTAAATCAGCGAATTTTTCGAAACGGCCCGTTAAAACATCCAGTTGCACTTCAAGCACAGGTGCGGCTTTTCCAAATGTATGACGATGCGCCAAAAGACGTTTTTTTGCTTCACGCATGCGCGAATGCATTTCTTCCCCTTCTGCGCGATTTTTTTCTTCGCTTCCGATAAGCTGGTTAAGCTCCGTTAAAATATTGTTTACCTTTTGTTCTATTTGATCGAGGCGGTTTGTAATATCCATATTTGTTTTTTTCGCTGCACCAAAGCGAAACTTTTCAGCCTGCTCTTCAGATGCAAACAACTGTTCATCAACTGCCGGAATGTCAACAGTTACAATTTCATCCCATTCCATACGCCACCTGTCAAACAAAGCTTCTGTCTGGCCCGTCATATTAAGTCGTTTTACTTTTGTCAGCTCTTCATTAACAGGTCGATGAAGCAGCTCTGTTTTTCTCATATCAAGCTGATCGATTTCAGATGCATTCTTTTTTTTGCTTACCATTGCGTAAGTAAGAAAAATTAGTACGACAATGATCGCTCCAATGACGAATTCCACCATCATAAGCCCCCTCGTAACAACAAATAAATAGTATGTATAGAAAAGAAACGCCTCGTTGCGCCCTTTTGTTTAATTGCGTATAATTTCACTAATATTTATAATAGCATGATTATAAACTTTTTTGATGGGAACTTATGTTTTTTCGGTCAGTTTTCGCAAAAAAATGTCAAAATAACTGAAAATGCTAAAAAAAAGGAGAATTTTAATGCTTAGAGACGGACATATTCATACCCCCTATTGCCCTCATGGTTCAAACGATCCTTTAGAACGTTATATTGAACGTGCCATTGAGCTTGGCTTTTCAGAAATTACATTTACAGAACATGCTCCGCTTCCTGAAACATTTTTAGATCCTGCTCCCGAACGCGACAGTGCGATGCGTTTTTCGGACCTTGAACCATATTTAAAAGACATTGAAGCAGCAAAACGTCAATATTCCAGTTTAATCAAAATTAATACTGGCCTTGAGGTCGACTTTATCTGCGGCTTTGAACAAGAAACCACTCAGTTTTTAAACGAATATGGCCCCTGCCTTGATGATGCCATTTTATCTGTTCATTTTCTTAAGGTAAACGGACAGTACGTTTGTGTTGATTTTAGTGAAGAAGAATTTGGCCGTATTGTAAAACAAGCTGGATCTATTGAATCTGTTTATAAATTGTACTATGATACAGTATTGCAATCTATCCGTTCCAACCTTGGGATATATAAGCCGGTGCGTATTGGGCACATCACACTTGTACGCAAGTTCCAGCATATGTTTTCCTGTGAACAAACCTTTGATAAAGAAATTCAAGTTATCTTGCAGGAAATGAAAAATTCACATTATTCACTTGATTATAACGGGGCAGGTTTTGTAAAACCTTTATGCCGTGAGACATACCCCCCTGTTGGCCTTGCCCGTGCTGCCCACTCTCTGGGCATTCCCCTTGTTTATGGATCAGATGCCCATGCTGCTGCTGGTCTTGGACAAGCATTGGAAGAAATAGATCATATATTAATAGAAGGAAGTGTCTGACAATGTTTCAAACATCAAATTATTCCGGTACAAAAGAAGAGCAATATACCCTCGTCATAAAACAATTGGAAGCACTGTTAGAAGGTGAAACAAACCGGGTTGCTAATTTAAGCAACGCTTCTGCTTTGCTTGGCCAATTTTTAAACCGGATTAACTGGGTTGGCTTTTACTTAAATGAAGACGGCGAACTTATTCTTGGACCTTTTCAAGGGCTGCCCGCCTGTGTCCGCATTCCATTTGGGAAAGGCGTATGCGGCACAGCGGCGATTGAGCAAAAAACACTTCGAGTAAAAGATGTTCATGAATTCCCCGGGCATATTGCCTGCGATGCAGCTTCACGCTCTGAAATTGTGGTTCCTTTAGTAAAAGACGGCGAGTTAATTGGTGTTCTGGACATAGACAGCCCAGAAACCGACCGTTTTGATGAGGAAGATGAAAAAGGACTTGTCCAATTTGCGAAAGCACTTGTCCGCTTTCTATAAGAAAAGGTTGACATTGAATTTCTCACGTTATATACTATTCTTTGTGTAAAATAAACGCAGCCTATGTGTAAGCTGTTTTGACCTCATTTTGTTTCTTTATCCGGCCAGGTCTGGAAAAGGGGCATCGTGTAACCCGTTGCTGCAGGGCGATGGTGCATGAAAACAAAATGTGCAGGCAGTCATTCACACCGGTTTTTATTTTACAACAAAATAAAAACACAAAAGGAGGAGTCATCTAATGGCTCGTTATACAGGTCCAAGCTGGAAATTATCCCGCCGTCTAGGCATTTCACTTAGCGGTACAGGTAAAGAATTAGAAAAACGCCCTTACGCTCCAGGTCCTCATGGTCCAAACCAGCGTAAAAAATTGTCTGAATATGGACAACAACTTCAAGAAAAACAAAAACTGCGTCACATGTACGGCGTGACTGAGCGTCAATTCCGTAATTTGTTTGACCGCGCTGGTAAATTAAAAGGCGTATACGGCGAAAACTTCATGATCCTTCTTGAATCACGCCTTGATAACCTAGTATACCGTCTTGGTCTTGCTCGCACTCGCCGTCAGGCTCGTCAGCTTGTAAACCACGGTCATATCACTGTTAATGGCAAACGTCTTGACATTCCATCTTACCAGGTGAAAATTGGTCAAACAATCGGCGTTCGTGAAAAATCAAGCAACTTTGCAATCATTAAAGAATCAGTTGAAGTAAACAACTTCGTACCTGACTACTTGACATTCGACGCTGACAAACTTGAAGGTACTTACACTCGCCTTCCTGAGCGTGCAGAGCTTCCAGCTGAAATTAACGAAGCACTTATCGTTGAGTTCTACTCTCGTTAATAGCTTTTTTAAAAAACACCTATTCTTTCTAGATAGGTGTTTTTTCTTTATAAAAAAGTTAGTTAAAAGAAAAAACTGCTCATAAGATGAGCAGTTTTTTCTTTTACGAGTATTGGATTAAGAAATACTTCTTTTTGCCACGGCGGATCACCGTAAAACGGCCGTCCATTTTATCTTCTTCTGATAAAACATAAGCTGTGTCAGTCATTTTTTCGCCATTAATAGATACAGCCCCATTTTGTATATCTTCACGTGCCTGGCGCTTGGACGGAGAAATTTTTGCGTTAACAAGAAGATCAACAATATTTGGAACTTCTCCTTCAACTTTATAACTTGGCACATCTTTTAACCCCTGCTCAATCTCATCAGCAGAAAGCGACTTAATGTCGCCGCTGAATAGCGCTTTAGTAATGCTTTCTGCCTGGGTAAGCGCCGTCTCGCCATGGATAAGGCGGGTCATTTCTTCTGCCAGGGCTTTTTGCGCTTTTCGAAGATGCGGTTCTTCTTTCAAAGACGTTTCTAGCGCCTCGATCTCTGTTTTTTCAAGGAATGTGAAGATCTTCAAGTAATGCAGGACATCGGCGTCCGCTGTGTTAATCCAGAACTGATAAAACTCATATGGAGACGTTTTTTCAGGGTCAAGCCAGACGGCGCCGC
>JAPSKG010000108.1 GCA_031177795.1 Domibacillus sp. | reverse complement strand
GAATTACTGCAAACAAGTTCTGCAAATTTGTCTGTGTGGTGAGCCGGAGTTTGTTTTACCGGTCTCATTTCATATAAATTGACGCGCAAGCCCCGCTCTGCAATTTGAAAAGCGGCTTCGCTTCCAGCAAGGCCAGCACCGATCACATTAATTGTTTGAGTCATTTTGTTTCCTCCTGCTTGTAAAGGTACGTACCTGATATCCCTTAAGCATTTTACACTACTCGAATTCAGAAAAAAAGGAAAATGTTTTTAATTAAAAATAAAAACCGCCTGTATCAAATGAATTCAGACGGTTTCCAACCATATTAAGACTGCGGCTGCTCTTTATAGTCGCAGTTTGTACATTGAATTTGCACACCTTTTTTAAGCTTTTTCTCCACAAGCATTTGGCTGCATTTTGGACAAGGACGTTCAATTGGTTTGTCCCATGAAAGAAAATCACATTCCGGAAATCGGTCGCATCCATAAAAAATACGTTTCTTTTTACTTTTTCTTTCTATTATATTACCTTCTGAACATTTCGGACATTTTACACCTATTTCTTTTACAATGGCTTTTGTATTCCGGCAATCCGGGAAGTTGCTGCATGCCATGAATTTTCCGTATCGGCCCATTTTAAACACCATTTGGTGACCGCACTGTTCACAATCTTCGCCTGCGGGTTCATCTTTAATTTCAACTTGTTCCATTTCTTTTTCTGCTTTTTCAAGATGGGTTTCAAACGTTTTATAAAACTCGTCAATAACAGCAACCCACTCTTTAACGCCTTCTTCGACGCTGTCAAGGTCACGTTCCATTTTAACAGTAAACTCAACATCGATTATATCTGCAAAAAACTCCGCCATCAGTTCATGTACGATAGTGCCTAACTCTGTAGGAACAAAGCGCTTATTATCAAGGGCTACATAGCCTCTTTTTTGAATTGTATCAAGAGTCGGCGCATATGTTGATGGACGGCCGATTCCAAGCTCTTCAAGAGTTTTAACAAGCCTGGCTTCTGTATAACGCGGCGGCGGCTGTGTAAAATGTTGTTTAGGATCAATGCTGCCTGATGTTACTGCATCTCCTTCTTCCAAGTTCGGAAGAAAGTTTTCTTTTTCTTCTTTTGCATCATCCGATCCTTCAACATAGACTTTCATAAATCCTTGAAACTTTACTTTTGAACCAGTGGCACGGAACACAACGCTTCCATTCATGAGGTCTGCACTAACTGTGTCCATTACAGCAGCTGCCATTTGGCTTGCCACAAAGCGCTCCCAGATCAATTTGTAAAGGCGAAGCTGGTCTCTTGATAAAAAGTCTTTTAACACAGATGGCTCTCGTAAAATGCTTGTTGGACGAATTGCTTCATGGGCATCTTGGGCATTCGTTTTTTTTGCTTCTTTTTTCTGCCCTTGCTCTTTGGCATATTCTTTTCCGTAATGTGAAACGATGTAATCATGTCCTTCTGTCTCGGCTATTTCCGAAACACGAGTTGAATCCGTTCTCATATAAGTAATCAGACCCACAGTTCCTTCTTTGCCAAGATCAATTCCTTCATATAATTGTTGGGCAAGCATCATTGTTTTCTTTGCTCTAAAGTTTAACTTCCGTGCTGCTTCTTGCTGCAAAGAAGAAGTGGTGAACGGCGCTGCTGGATTTCTCCGGCGTTCTTTTTTTGTAACAGAAGCAATATTAAATTGACTTCCTTTTATAGCCTCCAGAACTTTTTTAACATCTTCTTCTGAGGAGAGTTTTGTTTTTTTGCCTTCCATCCCATAAAAAGATGCTTGAAAGACGTCTTGTCCTTTTGTAAATGCTCCTTCGATCGTCCAGTATTCCTCAGGGACAAATGCTTTTATTTCATTTTCCCTATCAATAATAAGCCGAAGGGCTACGGACTGTACTCTCCCTGCGCTTAACCCTTTTTTTACTTTTTTCCAAAGTAATGGACTGATGTTGTATCCGACAAGACGGTCTAAAATGCGGCGCGCTTGCTGTGCATCAACCAGATCCATATTTATTGGACGCGGATGTTTAAATGACTCTTTAATTGCATCTTTTGTAATCTCGTTGAAAACAACCCGGCAGTCCGACGATGTATCAATGTTCAACGAGTGTGCAAGATGCCATGCAATTGCTTCCCCTTCACGATCCGGGTCAGCTGCAAGGTAGATTTTTTTTGCTTTTTTAGCAGCTGTTTTTAATTCTTTTAAAACTGGGCCTTTTCCACGAATGGTAATGTATTTTGGATCGTAGCTGTTTTCCGTATCAACGCCCATCTGGCTTTTCGGTAAATCCCGAACGTGGCCCATTGAAGCTCGCACCTTGTATTTCTTCCCGAGATAGCGTTCAATTGTTTTCGCTTTCGCCGGGGATTCTACTATAACTAAATAATCTGACATAAAATAAAGCCTCCCCCGAGAGGTAAAATAAATAATTAGACATATTATTATGCGGACGCAGTCCGTTTGTCAAACGATTCTTGTCTACGCTATTCATTTTTAATCTCTATATGTTATAAAACAAAATACGTTTTGAAAAAACATTCTGTTGCAAAATTTATATGATATGATAAGGAAATGCAACTGTTTTCGCAAATTTTTTTAAATAAATGGAAATTCTGTTAATATATCTGCTGCTGAGTGAACTGGTTTTGCTCCGTCAGAAATTAACGCGTGCACGCCTTCAGAAAGCGGATGGGTAATGCTTCCAGGTACTGCAAAAACTTCTATTCCTTGTTCCAGCGCAAAAGAAGCGGTGATTAGCGATCCGCTTTTTTTAGCAGCTTGAACAACTAATACAGCATTTGATAAGCCGCTTATAATTCGATTCCTCGCAGGAAATTGCCATCTTTCCGGTTTTATGTTTGGCGCATATTCAGTAAGGATTAACCCTTGTTTTGCTATCCGGTTTGCTAAATCTGCGTTTTCCTTTGGATAAAAGTGTTGAAAACCACCTGCCACAACAGCAATTGTTTTTCCGTTTGATTTTAATGCTTCTTTATGAGAAAAAGTGTCAATCCCCCTGGCAAGACCACTCACGATCGCAATGTTTTTTTTGATAAGTGGAGGGATAATTTTTTGAAGAGCCTCTTTTCCATATTGGTCCCCATTCCGGGCACCTACCACAGCAAGCTTTTTTTCTTTTAAAAGGCTGAGACTTCCTTTTGCAAAAAACCCCCATGGTGGCTGAGGAAGTTTTTTTAATGACTCAGGATATCTTTCATCCCAAATTGGAATAAAAAATGTATCTGATTGGATTAATGAGGAATGCAAATGATTAAAGGAGAGGGAATGAAATTGGCGAAGAATACAATCAGCCTGTTTTTCAGTACGGCCGGTAATGAGGGCAAGTTCTGCACTTGTTAAAAGGGGCAGTTTTGTTAAGTCCGGGTTATACTGTAACAACTGATATTGGTCTTTCCATCCAACACTGCTGCAATACTGAAGCATAAGCATCCATTTAGTTGTACAATCCATTCAGATAGCGCCTCCTTTTTCTATGCAAAATGGGACGCCTGAATGAATCAGGCGCCCAATTAAATCATTTTAATGTGTTTTACACTCTTCTAAAAGCCCTTTTTCCTCAAGAACCTTAATAAGCGTTTCACCCATTACTGAAGGCGTTTCAGCTACTGGAATTCCGCATTCATTCATAACACGGATTTTCTCATCGGCTGTACCTTTTCCACCTGAAATAATTGCTCCTGCATGTCCCATGCGTTTTCCTGGTGGCGCAGTACGCCCGCCGATAAACCCAACAACTGGTTTTGTCATGTTTGCTTTTACCCATTCAGCAGCTTCTTCTTCTGCTGTACCGCCAATTTCACCAATCATGATTACTGCTTTTGTTTCAGGGTCTTCATTAAAGGCTCTTAATACGTCAATAAAGTCTGTTCCGTTAACCGGGTCCCCACCAATACCAACAGCTGTTGATTGGCCAATTCCTGCTTGTGTTAGCTGGTGAACAGCTTCATATGTAAGTGTACCTGAACGTGATACAACCCCAACATGGCCTTTTGTATGGATGTAACCTGGCATAATTCCAATTTTACACTCATCCGGTGTGATAACTCCCGGACAGTTTGGACCAACAAGTCTTGTTTTCTTTCCTTGCATGTAGCGTTTTACTTTTACCATATCTAAAACTGGAATATGCTCAGTAATACAAATAGCAAGATCAAGTTCTGCATCAACCGCTTCCAAAATAGCATCTGCTGCAAATGGAGCTGGTACGTAAATAACAGATGCGTTAGCGCCCGTTGCTTTTACTGCTTCTGCAAGTGTGTTAAATACTGGAACGCCTTCAACTTCAGAACCGCCTTTGCCTGGCGTTACGCCTCCGACAATTTGCGTTCCGTATTCAATCATTTGCTTTGTATGAAAAAGGGCAGTCGAGCCCGTGATACCTTGAACGATTACTTTTGTATCTTTGTTAATAAATACACTCATGCCTGTACCTGCCTTTCTATTGTCAACATCATTATTATTTTACAAGACTAACAATTTTTTGTGCGCCATCGGCCATTGAATCCGCTGAAACAATATCAAGTCCTGATTGACTTAAGATTTCTTTACCAGCTTCAACATTCGTTCCTTCTAAACGAACAACTAGCGGTACAGAAAGACTCACTTGTTTTGCTGCTTCAACAACACCTGTTGCGATAACATCACATTTCATAATGCCGCCGAAAATGTTGACGAAAATTCCTTTTACATTTTCATCAGAAAGGATAATTTTAAATGCTTCAGTTACTTTTTCTGCTGTTGCGCCGCCGCCCACATCAAGGAAGTTAGCCGGATCGCCGCCATAATGTTTAATAATATCCATCGTTGCCATCGCAAGACCTGCACCATTTACCATACAGCCAATGTTTCCTTCAAGCGCAATGTAGCTTAAGTCATATTTTGAGGCTTCAATTTCTTTTGCATCTTCTTCTTCAAGGTCACGGTATTCTAAAATGTCTTTGTGGCGGTATAACGCATTCGAATCAAAATTCAATTTTGCATCTAGCGCCATGACTTTGCCGTCTCCTGTAACAACAAGAGGATTAATTTCCGCAATTGAGCAGTCTTTTTCAACAAAAGCAGTGTACAAGCTCATCATGAACTTAACAGCTTGCCCAACAAGCTCTTTAGGAATATTGATATTAAATGCAATACGGCGTGCCTGGTAAGCATTTAACCCTGTAACAGGATCAATATATTCTTTAAAGATTTTTTCAGGCGTTGCTTCAGCAACTTCTTCAATTTCTGTTCCGCCTTCTTCAGATGCCATTAAAACAATTTGAGATGTTGCACGGTCTAAGACCAGCCCAATATAATACTCTTTTTTAATGTCGCATCCTTCTTCAATAAGAAGGCGCTTTACTTCTTTGCCTTCAGGACCGGTTTGGTGTGTGACAAGGACTTTTCCGAGAATTTCTTCTGCATATGTACGCACTTCATCCAGATTTTTTGCGACTTTTACGCCGCCTGCTTTACCGCGGCCGCCCGCATGAATCTGTGCTTTAACAACGTTTACCGTTGTGCCAAGCTCTTTTGCTGCTTCAACCGCTTCTTCAACGGAAAATGCAACTTTCCCATTTGGTACAGCAACGCCGTAACTTCTGAGAACTTCTTTACCCTGGTACTCATGAATATTCATCTTCCAGCCTCCTATCAATCTCAAAACATAGTAAGTAAACAAAACAGACTGCGACTTCATTGTAGAGAAAAAAAGAAATTATGTCCAGTTTTTGAACAAAAAAAAACTGCTCTTTTTTTTCAAAAGCAGTTTTTTTCAAAACGCTTACAACGTTTATTTGTCAAGGCGCCGATCGATTTGGTAAACAAAGGCAAATACTTCTGCAACCGCTTGATATAAATCTTCTGGAATCGCTTCATTTATTTGAAGCTGACCAAGCAATTCAACTAAACTTGGATCTTCTTGTATGGGAATATTATGTTCTTTTGCAGATTCAATTATTTTATCAGCAATAAGACCTTTCCCTTTTGCTTTTATAACCGGTGCTCCTTCAGATGCCGGGTTGTAAGAAAGAGCTGCCGCTTGCTTGCGGGCTGACGGTTTCATATCCGAATATCCACCTCCAAATACGCTTCTTCGTCCATAATTTGAGCTAAAGGAGGCAGGTTAATTTTTTCTTGGTCAGAAGGCTTTTTAAATTGAACACCAGATAAAGCATATCCATGCTGCTCAAGTGAATGTTTTAATTTCTCCATTACACTTTCGCTTAACGGCTTTAAAACGGAAGGCTCAACTCTAGTAATAATACTCACATTTATAATTCTATTTTGTATTTGCATATCAATTACGGTATTTTTTAACTGTTGCATATCAACATAGAAAAGAACCCGGCAAAAATCAGCGTCAATTTTATTATTTGCTTGTTTTTTTCCTTGCCATTTTATCGTTATATCTCCTTTAAACTCGGCAAGCTGTAAAGGCACTTGCATAACCAGCTGGAGAAGCGGGCCGGCTTCTGCGGATAAGATATGTTGTGCGTTCAATCGACCAAGCAGCTGGCCAGCTGTTTCTTTAATAGGCAATGGAAGAGAGTCAGCCATTAATTTTAACAGCTCCTGCTTCACATTTTGCTGAGTTGCGTCCAATTGCTTTTGTGTTAAAATTGCTGCTTCATGGTCAATTCCCAGAACGCGGAAAGCATCCCGCATGGCGGCAGCAGCAATTTTTCCTGATGCCGCTTCTTCGAAAAATTCCGCTTCTTTACCGAGCAAATGCTGTACACGAGCGGCAGCCTGCCCAGGAACAGCTGCTGCTACCCTTAAAGCAAAAAGAAGAAAAGCTGCAGTTTGTCTTGTTTCAGCAGGCACTCCTTTTACTAATGTTTCTGTTAGCTGCACCGCCTGCTGCATTATTGCCGGGCGGTCTGGATGATCCAGCGGAAGCGCAGATAACACCGCTTTTTGAAATGCACTAATCGTTTCTGGCGTAACAGGACGGACGGCTAGCTCAACAATCGCTTTTTTCAGCATGTCAATAGCCGGCTGTGTTACCGGTTTTTCTGGTGCATTTCTTGAAGCGGCAAGGTTTTTCAGTGTAGCAGCAAGTTGCGCTTCTATGCTTGCTGCAGAACTTGGTGCTGGTAATTGCAGCAAGTTCTGTAATTCACGGATTGCTGCTCCTTTTTCAACTGAATTTCCCGTTGCTAAAGATTGCGTTAGCTGAATTACTTTTTCATTTAAAGCTTTTGAGGATAAAAAACTTTCCTGTGTAGGATCCAGCGATTTATCAAGCAACCTGCTTATAGTAGCAGCAGTTTTCGGAGCATGTCCATTTTGCTGAAGCAATTGCTGAAGAAAAGCAAGTGCTTCAGTTAAAGGCTGGGGTGACCGGGCTGAAATAAGTGATTGAAAAACGTTTTCTGTTACAGGTAGTTGATGGGTAAACATAAAACGCAAAGCTTTCAACCCGTTTTCTAGTCCGGATTTAACAAGCCAGCTTGCTCCCATTTGAATATTTTCCTTTGAAATAGGCTTGCCTGCTTCAATGGCGAGAGAAAGATATGCTTTATTTTCATTTGACTTCGGAAGCTGCAATTTATCCAGCAGAAAATCTTCTTGGTTTTGGAAACGCTGTTGCTGCAATTTGCTTGAAATAACTTTTAGCTGCATTCCATTTTTGAGAGAAGCAACTTGAAAAAAGTACTTTTCTCCCTCTTGCAAAGGC
>JAPSKG010000107.1 GCA_031177795.1 Domibacillus sp. | reverse complement strand
GCCCGTTGTATTCTCTCATTTTTTCCATGGCAATAACGTCTTTTGGGTCTTGGACCACACACACAATACTCCGGTCACGGCGTTCATCTTTGCAAATCGAGCACGGATCTTGATCAGTGATATGTCCACATACAGAACAATAGCCCAAATCACGTTTTGCATTTACTAACGCTTTAGCAAAATCAAGCACATCGTCTTCTTTCATATTTAAAACAAAAAAAGCCAGACGGGCCGCAGTTTTTGGCCCAATGCCCGGCAATTTCATAAAGCTGTCAATCAACTTTGTTATTGGTTCGGGATAGTACATTCGTTAATTCCTCCTTTTTAGAAAGGAAGGTTCATCCCTTTCGTAAACTGCCCCATTGTTTTATTTGTTTCGTCATCTACTTTTTTCAGTGCATCGTTTACAGCAGCCAGGACAAGGTCTTGAAGCATATCAATATCATCCGGGTCAACGACTTCTTCTTTAATTTGAACGTCAGTCAGTTGCTTTTGGCCCGATACGCTCACTTTTACCATACCTCCGCCTGCAGTTCCTTCAAACTGCTTTTCAGCCAGTTCCTCCTGCGCTTCTTGCATTTGTTTTTGCATTTTTTGCATTTGCTTCATCATGTTTTGCATGTTTCCCATTCCGCCACGCATCATATTCATCATCCTCCAAGTAATTTAATCTTTAATTTCAAGAAATTCTTCTCCAACCAGTTCCAGCGCTTTTGAAACAATAGGGTCTTCTTCTTCCTGCATTTCTATATCGCTTTCGTCATCAGAAGCCGGGGAGACACCGTCTTCTTTTTGCTTTTTCAAAAAAGAGCGGCGTATAGCAAGCCAGGATTCTTCTGGAACAACGAGTGGACGATACGGTTTGCCGGTCAGTTCGTTTAAAATTGTCGAAATGGAATCTAAAAACATTTTATTATCTGATGCCATTTGACAATGGATTTCATATTTAAATTTTAACACAAATGTATCGTTTGAAGCAGCGACAGGCTCAGCATCATTTAAAAGAGCTGCTTGAGAACGCATTTGCCGTTCGTTTAAATAGCCGATCATATTTCCCCATCGGCTTTTAATGCTTTGAATATCTTGTTTTGTTGCTTCAGACAGCACTTTTTCAATTTGCGGCACGGCAACTTTAAACTGATTGCTTGAACGAGGCGGTTTTTTTGCGGCCGGGCGTTGCACTTCCACTTCTCCTGCAGCAGCCGGACGGTTTTTCAGCTCCTGGACTTCTTGCTCAAGCCGATTTATTTTTTCCATTAGCCCATCAATTACCGGACCTGAAGCAGCCGGCTGGCTTTTCAAGTGCATCTGGCACATTTTCACTAAAGCCACTTCTAAATAAATGCGCGCGTGGTTAGTAAACTTCATCTCTTGTTGCGTTTTATTTAAAATTGAAATATATTCATAAATTGCCGCTTCGGAAAACTCTCCTGCCATTTCCGCAAACGATTCATCCGCTGATATTCTTTCCAGGGATTCCTCGAGACCTGGAGCCATTTTGTGTAAAAGCATATCACGAAAATATAAAATAAAATCTTCTGTAAACCTGACTGGATCTTTTCCTTCCATTAAAAGGCTGTTTAATGTCCGGACTGCTTCTGCTGCGTTTTGCTCATGAACAAACCGGGCAATTGCATTTAACTTTTCTTGCCCAACCGCTCCAGTAACAGTTAAAGCATCTTCTTCCGCTAAACGACCCTGGCTGTAAGAAACAGCTTGGTCAAGCAAGCTAAGTGCATCCCGCATGCCTCCCTCTGCAGCTCTTGCAATGATTGGCAATGCGGATTCTTCAAACTCCGTACCCGTTTCATTTAAAATAAGTGTCATTCGCCCCGTAATGGCATGGGCCGTAATCCGCTTAAAATCAAATCGCTGACAGCGGGAAATAATAGTTAAAGGTATTTTATGAGGCTCTGTTGTTGCTAAAATAAAAATAACATGCGAAGGCGGTTCTTCCAGCGTTTTTAATAGGGCATTAAAAGCGCCCGTAGAAAGCATATGCACTTCATCAATAATATACACTTTATACCGGACAGAACCGGGAGCGTATTTGACTTTATCTCGAATATCACGAATTTCATCCACACCGTTATTTGAGGCTGCGTCAATCTCAATAACATCTTGAATTGACCCATTTGAGATACCTTTGCAAGAAGCACATTCATTACAAGGCTCAGCAGCCGGGGTTTTTTCGCAGTTTACCGCTTTAGCCAGAATTTTTGCCGCACTTGTTTTTCCGGTTCCACGCGGCCCTGAGAACAAATAAGCATGCGAGATTTTATCTTGAAGGAGAGCGTTTTGAAGTGTTTTCGTTATGTGCTCTTGTCCTACGACATCCGCAAAATTTTGCGGCCGCCACACACGGTATAATGCCTGATAACTCATCATCTTCCTCCTTCATATTCCTTATTTCATTATAAACGAACAACTTTGTCTTTTCTATTCCAAAGCGCACAAAAAAAAGACGCCCGGCAAGCCGGACATCTTATCTTTTTATGTAAACCGTGCACCTTCTGTCGACTGCCAATCACAGGCGTTACTTAAGCAGTTAGCTCAGCCCAGGCTGCCCCGCGGCACATGAGAGGGTCCACTTAATGCTGCTTCCTTCCGGACCTGACATGGTTCATGGGTTCCCATTGCGCAGGACCCGGGCTTCAACGCCACTTACGAAAGGCAGGCCCCACAATTAAACAGCCTCGAGAAGGAATTCAGTTCCGCTAGAGCGGATTGCGGATACAGGGCACCGCTACCTCCCCACTTAGCACGGCAAGACCAAGTATACTGCTTTTTAAAATAAAAATCAACAACCAGATTCATCCATCTTCTGTTTCTTTTGTTCCTTTTTACGTTGACGCAGGTTTCGGAAAAACTCTGTCAGCATGGTTCCACACTTTTCTTCAAGAACACCCGGAACTACTTCACACTGATGATTAAAGCGGCTGTCTTCTAATAAATTCATCAAGGTGCCGGCACACCCTGCTTTTGGATCAAACGCTCCGTAGACAACTCGCTTTACACGAGAAAGCAAAATAGCACCGCTGCACATTGGACACGGCTCCAGGGTAACATATAAAGTTGTATCCTCTAAACGCCAGGAGCCAATTTCTTTACATGCTTTTTCGATCGCGATCAATTCAGCGTGCGTTACTGCATTTTGCGTTGTTTCCCTCAAGTTGTAAGCAGAAGCAATAACCTGGTTGTTTTTTACGATCACTGCACCAATTGGCACTTCACCAATATTTTCTGCTTTTTTTGCTTCTTCAATTGCCAAATTCATAAAAAATTCATCCATTTTCATGCTCCTTCTATCGGATTTGGGGTAATACTTTAGAAAACAAGGAGGAAACCGTATGACAAAAAAATGTGCTCTTTTAATTATCGATATGATGAATGATTTTAATTTTCCCAATGGAGAAACACTCGCTTCTTTTACAAAAGAAATTGTTTCTCCTATAAAAAAACTAAAAAAACATTTTCGTTCTAAGGGTTGGCCGATCATTTACATCAATGATCACTATCAGCTTTGGAAAGCAGATATTGAACTTATTTTAAACCATACCATGAATAACGTAAGCGCCCCTATTATACAAGAACTAAAACCCGAAGATGAAGACTACTTTTTAATAAAACCAAAACATTCTGCTTTTTATGCTACATCGTTACATACATTGTTAAACGAGCTTAAAGTCGACTCTGTTGTAGTTACAGGTGTGGCAGGAAACATTTGTGTGTTTTTCACAGCTAACGACGCTTATATGCGTGAGTTTACTATTTATGTTCCAAAAGACACTATTGCTTCTGAAGAAAAAAAATCAAATGACTTTGCACTCTGCATGATGGAAAAAGTTTTAACTGCAGATGTGCGCCCCGCAGCTGAATTAATTGATCTATTGTCATAAAACGCAGGCTTTCTCTGTACAAATAATACAGAGAGGGGGGACGGCTTATGCACATTTATGTCGTCAAACGTGGAGATTCATTGTTTCAAATTGCCAGACGGTACGGAACAACCGTGCAAGCAATAAACCAGGCAAATCAGCTGCCAAATCCCAATCAGCTCGTTAATGGACAGGCCATTGTTATTCCAATCCCAGGCCGTTTTCATGTAGTCACTGCCGGAGACAGCCTTGAGAAAATTGCCCGACAATACGGAACAACTGTCGCAGAAATTACAAGAATCAATGGTCTTTCACAATCTGCCCCACTGCAAGTGGGCCGGCAGCTGCGCATTCCGCCGCCCGTAAAAACACGCATAGAAGCAACCGGTTATATAGAACCGGCGGCAGCAGGTTATTCAAGTAATTTGTTAGCCCGCGCCCGGGAAGCGGGTCCTCAATTAACATATCTGGCACCTGTTAGTTATAATGCCAAGCGCGATGGCTCACTAGAAAATCCGGCGTTAAACCCGCTGCCGGCTATTGCATCCCAACACGGCGTTTCCCTTATGATGGACATTACAAATCTGGAGAATGACCAATTCAGTGCAGAACTCGCACAAATTTTATTTAACAATCAAGAAGTTCAGCAAACATTTCTTGATAATATAAGCCGAATTGCCCGCCAAGCTAATTTTCGGGATATTCACTTTGATTTTGAATATTTGCGCCCGGAAGACCGGGAAGCCTACAATCAGTTTCTTCGCCGGGCAAAAGAGCGATTTAACCGTGAAGGCAAAACTGTGTCAACAGCGCTTGCCCCAAAAACAAGCGCCAGCCAGCAAGGGCAGTGGTATGAAGCACATGATTATAAAGCACACGGAGAGATTGTGGATTTTTCTATCCTTATGACTTATGAATGGGGCTATAGCGGCGGTCCGCCAATGGCTGTGTCACCGATTGGCCCAGTGCGCGATGTGCTTGCTTATGCACTGACAGAAATGCCAGCTTCTAAAATTGTGATGGGTCAAAATCTATATGGTTATGATTGGACACTTCCCTATAGGCCAGGCAATCCATTTGCACGCGTGGTCAGTCCTCAAGAAGCAATTCGTTTGGCAGCGCGCCATAATGCTTCGATCCGTTATGATCGTACAGTTCAAGCCCCGTTTATTGATTACACAGATGAAAATGGGCGCCTTCACAAAATATGGTTTGAAGACGCTCGTTCTATAGATGCTAAATTTTCTTTATTAAGAGAATTGAATCTGCGCGGTGTTGCTTACTGGAAAATCGGGCTTGCTTTCCCGCAAAATTGGCTTTTATTGTCCGACCGATTTACTGTTGTTAAAAAATAAAAAGAACGCCCATCTGATTTAACAGATGGACGTTCATATCTCCAATTATGCACTTATGTTAAAAATGGAGGAGGAAAGGGGATTCGAACCCCTGCGCGGTTTGACCCGCCTGTCGGTTTTCAAGACCGATCCCTTCAGCCGGACTTGGGTATTCCTCCGTCGTATCGACAAGAATTAATTTATCATAAAATAAATTATCCTGTCAACACGATTTCTTTTAGTTTTTTTTGATTTCTTCCTTGCCACCCATGTATGGGCGAAGCACTTCTGGAATCAGGATGCTTCCATCTTCCTGCTGGTAATTTTCTAAAATTGCCGCTACGGTACGACCAATGGCAAGACCAGAGCCGTTTAATGTATGGACATGCTCCGGCTTGCCTGTTTTTTCACGACGGAAACGAATATTCGCCCTGCGCGCTTGAAACCCTTCAAAATTAGAACAAGAAGAAATTTCTTTATAATCTTCATAGCTTGGAAGCCATACTTCAAGGTCGTATTTTTTCGCTGCAGTAAATCCAAGATCTGCTGAACACATATTAAGAACACGATAAGGAAGTCCAAGCAATTGAAGCACTTTTTCTGCATGACCCGTCAGCTTTTCAAGCTCGTCATAAGAATCTTCTGGCTTTACAAAGCGAACCATTTCTACTTTGTTAAATTGATGCTGACGGATTAAACCACGTGTGTCTCGCCCTGCAGAACCTGCCTCAGAGCGGAAACATGCACTATAGGCCGCATACGCGATTGGAAGTTCATCAACGCTTAAAATTTCATCACGGTGATAATTCGTAACAGGCACTTCTGCTGTTGGAATTAAAAAATAATCTTCTGCTTCAATCCTAAAAGCATCTTCTTCAAATTTTGGAAGTTGGCCTGTACCTGTCATACTTGTGCGGTTTACCATGTATGGTGGCATCATTTCCGTGTAGCCATGTTTTTCTGTGTGTAAATCAAGCATAAAACTGATCAATGCCCGTTCCAGCTTTGCACCGGCCCCTTTATAAAAAGTAAAGCGGCTGCCTGTTACTTTTCCAGCTCGTTCAAAATCTAACAAATCAAGTTCTGTTGCCAAGTCCCAGTGAGGTTTTGCTTCAAAATGAAACTGTGGAACTTCTCCCCACTTTCGCACTTCTACATTATCGTCTTCCGACTCACCGGCTGGCACGCTTTCATGCGGAATATTCGGCATTCTAAGAAGAAGCGATTCCAGTTTTTCATCCACATTTCGAAGCTCAGCATCCAACGTTTTAATGCTTTCTCCCACTTCTCGCATTTCAGCAATAAGAGCATCTGCATCTTGTTTTTCTTTTTTCAAACGCGCTACTTCCTGTGACACTGTATTGCGCTTGCTTTTTAATTCTTCCGTTTGTTGAATGAGTTCCCGGCGCTTTTGGTCAAGTGACTCAAAATCGTCAAATGCACTCATGTCCTCGCCTCTAAATTTCAACCGTTCTTTCACTTCTTCAAAATTTGAACGTAAATATTTCATATCCAGCATAAGTAATAACTCCTCCTTTTATAAACTAAAAAAACTCCCGCCCCTAAGTATAGGGACGGAAGTTTTATTCCGCGTTACCACCCTGATTGAAAGCATAAAGCTTTCCTCTCAAACAACGTTTTAACGGCCTGCGCCGGCAAATGCCTACTTGTTTTCAGCACCCCGCTCCGGAACGGATTCACTTGTTTTCCACGCTGATTTGCACCATCCATCAGCTCTCTTGTTGAGGAAAATCAAGCTACTGCTTTCCTTCATTGCGTTTTTTTATTTAATTCAAATTCAATGTACTATATCTTTTACGAATTCGCAAGCGACGCTTTTGCTTCTTCAGCCATTCCGATAAAATAACGGGTAATACGATGGTCATCCGTTAACTCTGGATGAAATGAGCAACCAAGGTAATGGCGATCACGTGCAGCAACAATGCGTCCGTCGTGTTCCGCAAGAACTTCTGTGCCTTCTCCTGTTGAAACAATGTGTGGGGCACGGATAAATACTGCATTATACTCGTCTGCAACATCTTTAATTAAAAGGTTTGCTTCAAAGCTTTCTTTTTGGCGGCCAAACGAATTTCGCTCTACAACAATATTCATTAAACCAAGATGCGGCTCGTCATATCCGGCAACTTCACCCGCAAGCAAAATTAATCCAGCACATGTGCCAAAGATTGGGCGGCCTGATTTTCCGAATTCCCGAAGCGGCTCCATAAAACCGTATCGGTCAATTAAACGGCGCATTGTTGTGCTTTCGCCGCCCGGTAAAATTAATCCGTCCAGTTCTGCCAGCTGTTCCGGCCATTTTACAACAACCGCTTCTGCCCCGTTTTCTTCAATCGAGCGGACATGCTCTTGAACCGCGCCCTGAAGTCCTAACACACCGATCTTTGCCATATTACCAGCCGCGCTCCTGCATGCGTTCAGCAGCTGCAATACCAGCAATTTCAAGACCTT
>JAPSKG010000106.1 GCA_031177795.1 Domibacillus sp. | reverse complement strand
GCATGGGCGGCGAGCATTTAGTGTCCTGGCCGGTCATGAAAGCAGCAGCGAAAAAATACGATAACCTGGCAATTATTCATTTTGATGCACACACGGATTTGCGCACAGAGTATGAAGGCGAGCCGTTGTCTCATTCAACGCCGATTCGCAAAATTGCTGAGCACATCGGGCCGTCCAATGTTTACTCATTCGGCATTCGTTCGGGCATGAAAGAAGAGTTTCAATGGGCAAAAGAAAATGGGATGCACATTTCAAAATTTGAAGTGCTGGAGCCATTAAAAGAAATTTTGCCAGCGCTGGCAGGCCGTCCGGTTTATGTAACAATCGACATTGATGTTTTAGATCCGGCTCATGCGCCGGGAACAGGCACAGTAGACGCCGGAGGAATCACTTCTAAAGAACTGCTGGCTTCTATTCATGCCATTGCAAAATCTGATGTAAACGTAATTGGTGCTGATCTTGTAGAAGTTGCACCGATTTACGATAATTCTGAGCAAACAGCCAACACGGCATCAAAGATTATTCGTGAAATGCTGCTCGGTTTCTTTTAATAAAAAAGGGCTGCCTCTTTAACTTAATGAGGCAGCCCTTTATTCTTGCTTTTTGCCTTTGCCTCGGAAAAACGGCGCATTTAACTTGTAAAATGGCGCAATTCTGCCGGCAGATGGCGCAAAAAAGCTGATTGATACTAAAATTGCGCCAGACAAGTAAGAATTGCGCCAAAATGAATTAAAAACGCGCGGAGAAAAAGGTAATTCATAAATGCACTGCCGCAAAATCATTCGTTCTGTGTTAAAATATACACACATTAAAACAAGGAAGTGATTCGGCGTGGCAGATGAGCAGATGCCGGTGAAAATTCGGGTAAAAACGGATGTGGCGCACGAAGGGGAAAATGAAACTTTTGAATTGTCGCTGTTCGGGCGGCTTTTTAAAAAAGATGGCTCAACGTTTTTAAAATACGATGAAGTGCAGGATGAAGGAGTTGTGCACACAATCGTAAAGCTCGCAAATGAAAATGCCCTTATTTTGCGAAGCGGCGCGTTAAAAATGCGAATGGTTTTTGAAAAAGGCCAAAAGCTGAGCGGCTCGTATGAAAGCCAATACGGCACTTTGCTTGTAACAACCGATACGCAGACGTTTACACACAAAACAAACAATGCGGGCGCCGGGCAAGCGGAACTGGTTTACAACCTGCTTATGCAAGGCGACGCGGTTGGCACGTATACAATGAACATTCAGTATGAATTGGAGGAAACGTTGTGAACATTGTAGAACAAATGCAAGAACAGCTGAAGGAAGAAATTAAAGCAGCTGTTTTAAAAGCGGGGCTTGCGGCAGAAGCTGAACTGCCCGCTGTTATTTTAGAAACGCCAAAAGAAAAAGCGCACGGTGATTATTCAACAAACATGGCTATGCAGCTTGCACGGATAGCGAAAAAAGCCCCGCGCCAGATTGCTGAAGCAATTCAAGAAAACATTGATCTTTCAAAAAGCTCAATTGAAAAAGTTGATATTGCAGGACCCGGGTTTATTAATTTTTACATGAACAACAGCTATTTAACAAACCTTGTACCGGCTGTTTTAAAAGCGGGGGATGCTTACGGGGAATCAAATGCCGGACAAAACCAAAAAGTCCAGGTGGAGTTTGTTTCTGCCAATCCGACCGGTGACCTGCACCTTGGCCACGCTCGCGGTGCGTCCGTTGGGGATTCATTGTGCAACGTTTTAGCAAAAGCGGGTTACGATGTTACGCGTGAATATTATATTAACGACGCCGGCAATCAAATTCACAATCTGGCTTTGTCTGTAGAAGCCCGTTATTTCCAGGCACTGGGCCAGGAAAAAGCAATGCCAGAAGACGGCTATCATGGCAAAGACATTATTGAAATTGGAAAAGAGCTTGCGGAAAAGTTCGGCGATAAATTTGCGCAAATGCCAGAAGAAAATCGCTACAAAGCGTTTCGTGAACATGGGTTAAAGCTGGAGCTGGCAAAATTGCAGCGCGACCTGGCAGATTTCCGCGTGAAATTTGACGTTTGGTTTTCTGAAACTTCTTTATATGAAAATGGCAAGATTGATGAAGCTCTTGATGCGCTTCGTGAAAACGGCCATATTTTCGAAGAAGGAGGAGCTCTTTGGTTCCGCTCTACAACATTTGGCGATGACAAAGACCGCGTTCTCCGGAAGCAAGATGGCTCTTATACTTATTTAACACCGGACATCGCTTACCATAAAGACAAGTTTGAACGGGGACATGAGAAAGTAATCAATATTTGGGGCGCCGACCATCACGGCTACATTCCAAGGATGAAAGCAGCAGTTGAAGCACTTGGCATTAATCCGGATAATCTGGAAGTGGAAGTGATTCAAATGGTTCAGCTGTATAAAGATGGCGAAAAAATGAAAATGAGCAAACGGACCGGAAAAGCGGTAACGATGCGTGAGCTTGTTGAAGAAGTGGGCCTTGATGCGGTCCGGTATTTTTTTGCTATGCGCAGCGGTGATACGCATATGGACTTTGATTTGGATCTTGCTGTTTCCCAGTCAAATGAAAATCCAGTTTATTATGCTCAATATGCGCATGCACGGATTTCAAGCATCCTGCGTCAAGCAGCTGAACAGGGGCTGGTACTGTCAGCGGATGTAAATGTGTCATTATTGCAGGCTGAAAAAGAAATTGATTTGCTGAAAAAAATCGGCGACTTCCCGCAGGTTGTAGCAGAAGCGGCAGAAAAACGCATTCCGCACCGTATTACAAACTATGTACAAGAGCTTGCGTCAGCGTTCCACAGCTTTTATGGAGCTGAAAAAGTAATAGACAAAGAAAATGAAGAACTATCTCTTGCTCGCCTTGCACTTGTTCAAGCGGTGAAAACCACATTGAAAAACGCACTTGTGTTAATTGGTGTGTCTGCACCTGAAAAAATGTAAAAAAATAAAAAAAGGCTGTTTCAAAAAAGGCGGAATGCCGGCTTTGAAACAGTCTTTTTTGTTTTATGCGGAATTTTCGAAAGAACTGCGATTTTCTTGTTTCTTTATGCATAACGTCTAAAGAGAAAAGCTTTAGCTTTTGGATTATGTAAAAAGCAATTGACTGAATGCTCGTTCATCCAAGAAATCAAAAAAAGTGATTGGAAAGGATGTGCATAGCATGACTGGATGGCTGTTAATAAACTTTATTGCAGCTGTTGCTGTAACCGTTTACGCAATTTTCTTGTTTGGTTATTTAGTAAAAACCCGTTATGCATTTATCAAACTTGGAAAAAAAGAGGAGTTTGATCAAAAAACAAAAAAACGAATTCAACACTTTTTAGTGAATGTGTTTGGCCAGCAAAAACTGCTGAAAGACAAAAAAAGCGGCGTCATCCATGTGATGTTTTTTTATGGTTTTATTTTGGTTCAACTGGGCGCTTTGGATTTTATCGTAAAAGGCATTGTGCCTGGAGCGCATTTGCCGTTCGGCCCATTTTACGGCTTTTTTACTTTTACGCAAGAAATGATTACAGTCATGATTCTTGCAGCTGTTTTCTGGGCTTTTTACCGCCGTTATATTGAAAAGCTTGCCCGTTTAAAGCGAGGCTGGAAAAACGGACTGGTGCTTTTTTTCATTAGTATGCTAATGGTTTCGGTATTGGCCGGTAATGGCATGGATTTTCTTATGCAAGCTGATAGTATCGAGTTTGCCTGGAAGGAACCAGTGGCTTCGGCAATTGCTGTTTTGTTTAACGGGCTTTCTCAACCGGCGGCCATGGTGCTGTTTTACATCATGTGGTGGGTTCATTTGCTAGTGCTGCTTGCTTTTCTTGTTTACGTGCCTCAGTCCAAGCATGCACATTTAATTGCAGCGCCGCTTAATACGTACTTCCATCGTTTAAAAAAAGCTGGAAAGCTGCGTAAAATTGATTTTGAAGATGAAACACAGGAATCATTCGGGGCTGGAAAAATTGAAGATTTTACACAAAAGCAGATGATTGATTTGTACGCCTGTGTGGAGTGTGGCCGCTGCACCAGTATGTGCCCGGCAGCCGGAACAGGAAAAATGCTGTCGCCAATGGAGCTGATTGTAAAACTGCGCGATCATTTAACATTTACAGGTGCCGCGGTTACTTCCCGCCAGCCGTGGGTTCCAGCTTTTGCATTTTCTGCTGCCCGGGGCAATAAAATTGCTAAAGGCATTGAACCTTATCATCCGCAGCTAATTGGCGGCGTGATTACAGAAAGCGAAATTTGGGCATGTACAACATGCCGCAGCTGTGAGGATCAGTGCCCGGTTATGAATGAGCATGTTGATAAAATAATTGATATGCGCCGTTACCTTGTTCTCACAGAAGGAAAAGCAAATCCAGATGCCCAGCGAGCTATGCAAAACATAGAACGGCAAGGAAATCCATGGGGATTAAACCGGAAAGATAAAGAAAAATGGCGTCAGCTTCGGGAAGACGTTTTAATTCCAACAATGAAAGAAGCGGAAAAAACGGGCAGAAAACCAGAGTTTTTATTTTGGGTTGGCTCAATGGGAGCATTTGACAGCCGAAGCCAAAAGATTGCTTTGTCCTTTGCAAAGCTTTTGAATGAAGCAGGCGTTTCGTTTGCAATCCTTGGAAACAAAGAAAAAAATTCTGGAGACACACCGCGGCGGCTGGGCAATGAATTTTTATTTCAAGAATTGGCTGCTGCAAACATTGCCGAGTTTGAAAAAAACAATGTAAAAAAAATCGTGACGATCGATCCGCATGCTTATAATGTGTTTAAAAATGAGTATCCTGACTTTGGTTTTTCAGCAGATGTCTACCACCACACAGAATTACTTGATACACTAGTGAAGGAAGGCCGTTTAACACCCCGTTACCCGGTAAATGAAAAAGTCGTTTTTCATGATTCTTGTTATCTTGGACGCTATAACAACGTATATGATGCGCCGCGTGAAATTTTAAAAAAAATTCAAGGAGTGCAGCTTGTAGAAATGAAGCGCAACCGGCAAGACAGCATGTGCTGCGGAGCAGGGGGCGGTTTAATGTGGATGGAGGAAGACACCGGACAGCGTGTAAATATTGCCCGTACAGAGCAAGCTCTTGCAGTAACCCCGTCTGTTGTTAGTTCAGGCTGCCCATTTTGTTTGACGATGCTGTCTGATGGCTTAAAAGCAAAAGAAGCAGAAGAAACAACCTATGCCTGCGATATTGCGGAGCTTCTTGAAAAAGCTGTTTTTGGAACAGCAGAAAAAAATTAAAGCTGATTATTACCCGGGCGATGATAAAAACGTTTTGTTTGCATGAAAAAGGAGGACGGCGGATTGAAATTGCGGAAAATCATGGTTATTGGCGCCGGGCAAATGGGGGCTGGCATAGCACAAGTATGTGCGCAGGCCGGCTTTGATTTGGTACTTTATGATATAAACAAGCTAAACCTGGAAAAAGGGCTGGACACGATTGAAAAAAATCTGGCTCGCCAGGTGAAAAAAAATCGAATGAGTGAAGATAAAAAAGAAGAAACAATAAAAAAAATAAAAGGTTCAACCAGCGTAGACGAAGCTGCAGGTGCGGATCTTATTATTGAAGCAGTAATTGAAAACATGAACGTAAAACGGGATGTTTTTGCCCGGCTTGATGAACTTGCACCAGACCATACTATTTTCGCTTCAAACACTTCTTCTTTGCCGATAACAGAAATTGCAGCGGCAACAGACCGGCCCGAAAAAGTGATTGGGATGCATTTTATGAACCCTGTGCCTGTAATGAAACTGGTGGAAATTATTCGCGGGCTTGCAACGTCGGATGACGTATATAAAAAAATGGAAGACCTTATAAAAATGCTTGGAAAGGTTCCGGTTGAAGTAAATGATTTTCCGGGTTTTGTCTCAAACCGGATTTTAATGCCCATGATTAATGAAGCAATTTACACGCTTTATGAAGGCATTGCAACCAAAGAAGCCATTGATGAAGTAATGAAACTTGGCATGCACCATCCGATGGGACCGATTCAGCTCGCTGATTTTATCGGGCTGGATACTTGTTTATCTGTTATGGAAATTTTGCATGAAGGATTTGGAGATGACAAATACAGGCCATGCCCGCTCCTCCGGAAATATGTAAAAGCAGGCTGGGTCGGCAAAAAAGCAGGCCGCGGATTTTACACCTACGGGTAAACGGAGGCGATTCGGATGGAGTTTCAGCTGACTGGTGAACAAAAGCGCGTGTGCCATTATGTTCGTCAATTTGCGCAAAAAGAAGCGTCACGGTTTGTTCCGCAAATGGAAGCAGAAAGTTTTCCGTTTCAGCTTCTTAAAAAAATGGCGGAACACCAGCTGATGGGAATTCCTGTGCCGAAAAAGTACGGAGGCGCCGGTCTTGATTTTTTCTCTTATATTATTGCCATTCATGAATTATCAAAAGTAAGTGCAGCAGCCGGCGTGATTTTATCTGTTCATACATCGGTCGGCACAAACCCTATTTTATTTTTTGGTACAGAAGCGCAAAAAAAGAAGTTTGTGCCCAAACTTGCGTCAGGCGAATGGCTTGGAGCTTTTTGTTTAACAGAGCCATTGGCCGGTTCTGATGCAGCTTCTTTAAAAACAGTTGCAAAGCTGTCCGGCGATAAGTATGTGCTGAACGGTTCTAAACTTTTTGTTACAAATGGCGGAGCAGCCGATGTTTATATTGTGTTTGCCAGGACAGAAAAAGGAATAACCGCTTTTATCGTTGAAAAAAACACGCCCGGCTTTGTAATTGGAAAAAACGAGCGGAAAATGGGGCTGCATGGATCCCTGACAGCACAAGTAACTTTTGAAGATATGCTTGTTCCTGCAGCAAACCGCCTTGGAGAAGAAGGAGATGGATTTGCCATTGCAATGGCAAATTTAGACGGGGGGCGGATTGGTATTGCAGCACAAGCGCTCGGTATTGCAGAAGCAGCGTTTTTACATGCCAAAAAAATAGGAGCCGAAACAGTGCTTGCTGATCTTGCCACAGCTGTTGAAGCAGCCAGGCTTCTTGTTTACCGGGCAGCGTTTCTTCGTGCAAACGGCAAGCCCTGTGGAAAAGAAGCAGCCATGGCAAAATTGTTCGCATCCAAAACAGCTGTTCAAGCAGCGTCTGAGTGCGTGCGCCATATAGGAGGAGACACGCTGGCGGAACGTTATTTTCGCGATGCGAAAATAACAGAAATTTACGAAGGGACCTCGGAAATTCAGCGGATTGTCATTAGCAAGCATTTGATAAAGGGGATAAAGCCATGAACTTTACACTCTCTCAAGAGCATGAAATGATTCGCCAGATGGTGCGTAATTTTGCTGAAAAAGAAGTGGCGCCCACTGCTGCACAAAGAGATGAAGAAGAACGGTTTGATAAAAGCATTTTTTACAAAATGGCAGAGCTCGGATTAACCGGTATTCCATGGCCGGAAAAATACGGGGGGATCGGCAGCGATTATCTTGCTTATTGCATTGCGGTCGAAGAATTATCACGTGTTTGTGCGTCTACAGGCGTCACATTGTCTGCTCACGTTTCGCTTGCCAGTTGGCCAATTTATGCGTTTGGAACAGAAAAGCAAAAACAGCGTTATTTAAAGCCAATGGCAGAAGGCGAAAAATTAGGGGCTTTTTGTTTAACTGAGCCAGGAAGTGGATCGGATGCCGGTGCTATGAAAACATCTGCGCGCCGGGAAGGCAATTGTTTTGTTTTAAATGGATCAAAGATTTTTATTACAAACGGCGGCGTTGCAGATATTTATATTGTATTTGCTGC
>JAPSKG010000105.1 GCA_031177795.1 Domibacillus sp. | reverse complement strand
GGCCAGCAGAACAAGTTTTTATTTCACATTGTATGTCTGTACTCTCTGGCTATAGTTAACCGAAGCATCCAAAGAAAAAGTCTGAAAAAAGCTTTTGCAATTTACCCATATTTATATATGCTATCAGTTTTATGCTTTTCTTCAATTGCAAAACAAAACGATCTGCAAAGCAGCGGTTCGGCGTTTACAGGAATGGCGGTCATTTATTTTGCCCTTTTCCTCTAATCACCGTTTATATAAATACTGCAAGAAAGAGCCGGCTAAGCAAAGCCGGCTCTTGTTTATTATTGTTCCTATTCCCCGCAAAAAAATGAATCAAACGAATTTGTTTGTTTTTATGCTTATCACGTTTCATCTAAAACACCGCAGAATGATTTGGAGTTAAAAACCCTCTTACTATACAAACAAACCCATTTCCCAGTTGTTTAAGCAACTGAAAAACGGGCTCTTGAACTTACTTCATGTAAAGTTCATTTGGATGAGGGCCTTTTCTTTCACCGCAGTCAAGTGCATTGATTTGTTCCATTTCTTTTGTTGTTAATTCAAAATCAAACACATTAAAGTTTTCTTCAATGCGAGATGGAGTTACTGATTTTGGAATCACAATCGAATCATTTTGCAAGTGCCAGCGCAGCACTGCTTGCGCCGGAGTTTTCCCGTGCGCTTCTGCAATTGTTTTTACTGTTTCATGATTAAGCACTTCTCCCCCTTGCATAAGCGGGCTCCATGCTTCTACAAAAATATCATGTTTTTTGCAAAATGCTTTTATTTCGTTTTGTGCCAAATAAGGATGGCATTCAATTTGATTAAGCACTGGTTTTACTTCGCACTCATCAAGCAAGCGCTGTAAATGTTCAATTTCAAAATTGCAAACACCAATTGCTTTTACGCGGCCGTCAGCGTAAAGCTTTTCAAGCGCTTTGTATGTATCGACATAGTTGTTTTCTTCTGGAAGAGGCCAGTGAATTAAGTACAGGTCTACATAATCCAATCCAAGCTTTTCAAGGCTTTCATCAAATGCTTTTAAAGTTTTTTCATAGCCTTGCTCGCTGTTCCACACTTTTGTTGTGATAAACAGCTCTTCACGCGGCACGCCGCATTCTTTAATTGCTTTGCCTACACCGCGCTCATTTTTGTAAACAGCAGCCGTGTCAATTGAACGGTAGCCCGTGTTAATTGCTTTTAAAACGGCAGGCACAGCTTGTTCATCTTCTACCTGCCAAACACCAAAACCAAGCTGAGGCATTTTAAGGCCATTATTTAACGTAACAAATTGCATTTCTCCCCATCCTTCCAGTTAGTTTATTTACGAAGAAAGTATAGCACAGCAAACGTTTTAATTTCCCGCCTGGCGACTTATAAAACAATCCAAAAACCAAGAAAACCAAATAAACACGTGAAAAACACGTGAAAAACAGCTTGTTTTATCTTCATTTTTTTCACTTCAAACAGCCAGGTGGAAAAAGTGGTAAATGCGCCGAGAAATCCCGTTCCAAACAATAAGCGTTCATCAGCTGATGCGCTGCTTCCAAAAAGCAAGCCAAGTAAAAACGAGCCAAGCACATTCACAGCCAGCGTTCCGTACGGAAAAAAACGGCTATTTAATCGTTCGCTAATCCAAAACCGTGTTATCGCACCAAAAAAACCGCCAATTGCCACAAAAATCATAAAATCACTTTTCCTTTACTGCCCAGATAAACAAATAAAAGGCCCCCAGCAATGCTTAAAAGCACATAAAGAAGCGCCATGACATGTGCGCCAGCCTGCAAAAGCAAAACCGTTTCTGCACTAAAAGCAGAAAATGTCGTAAAAGAACCCACCAGGCCGGAACTAACAGCTTTTTGAAGATTTCCTGGAATCTTTCCATGAAGCTTTTTTGTAAAGAAAGGCAACAAAAAACAGCCGAGGTAATTAGCCAGTAATGTAGCAACAGGAAAAACGCCAATCTCGTTTGCTCCAACCAAAGCCGTGACACTGTAACGAAGCAGCGCGCCAAACATCCCTCCCAGTCCGATCCAAAAATAAATTGCCAAAAAAATCCTTCTTTCTATAGATTAGTTGTTTTTATCTTTGTTTTTACTGGCGATTTTGTCAAGGCAAAGAGATAATAGAAAAGAAAAGGAGGATGTATATATGGCTGTTTCAAAACTTGAACATGTTGGCATCCAGGTAAAAAACATGGACACAACAATTGAATTTTACACGAAGGTAATTGGGCTGGAGCTTCTTGAAAAACAAGGTCATCCTGATCCGAACTTGCAAATTGCGTTTCTTGGGTTTAAGAACACAAACGAAACACTGGTTGAATTGATTGAAGGCTATAATCCAAATTTGCCTGCAGAAGGCAAAGTCCATCATATTGCTTTTACGGTAGATAATATTGAAGAAGAAATCAAACGGGTTAAGCAGCATAATGTGACGTTTGTTGACGAAACTATCACCACACTTCCGAACGGAGCAAAATATGTGTTTTTCTACGGACCTGATGGCGAATGGATTGAGTTGTTCGAACACTGATGAAAAACCCTCGTTCTATAGGGCTCCCGATGCTCCTGGCGATCATTGCTATTTCTTTTTCTGCTATTTTCGTCAAATGGTCTGAAGCCCCCGCTTCCATTTTAAGTATGTATCGAATGATGCTGGCCAGCTTTTTTTTACTGCCTGTTGTTTGGCTGAAACGAACAGAATTCCAGCATATAAAAAAAAATGATTGGTTTTTCTTATGTTTTTCTGGTTTTTTTCTTGCACTTCATTTTGTTCTCTGGTTTAGTTCTTTAAAGCTAACCACTGTCGCCAGCTCAACGATTATTTTAGCTTTGCAGCCGCTCGTGTCACTTGTCGGCGGTTTTCTTTTGTTTAAAGAAAAAACAACAAAATCAGCTTTGGCCACAATGGGGATCGCCATTATTGGTGCTTTTATGATTGGCCATGGTGATTTCAAGCTAAGCGGCCAGGCAATTTTAGGCGACCTGCTTTCCTTTTTCAGCGTAGTTGCTGTTGTGGGCTATTTGTTAATTGGCCAGCAAGCTGTACGCAAAGTGTCACACTGGATTTACAGCTTTTGTGTTTTTATGTTTGCATCCTTTTTTTTGCTTGCTTATAACATCGGGACAAGCACTGCAATGACAGGATACAGCAGCCGTGAATGGGGCATTTTTTTGCTTCTTTCGATTGTGCCGACTATTGCGCATCTAATAAATAATTGGCTTCTAAATTACGTAAATGCTACAACCATTTCAATGAGCATTCTCGGTGAACCAGTCGGTTCCACACTGCTAGCGGTTCTTTTGCTTGGTGAACGTTTAAGCCAATGGCAAGCGGCTGGCGGCTTTCTGATCTTAATCGGTGTTTTTGTCTTTTTAATGCAGCAAAAAGTAAAACAGCAAGCGTAAAAGGCACTCATTAACTGAGTGCCTTTTTTTAACCATCAGGATAAATCTTTTCTTTGGCTGGATTCAGCGCCAGCAGCAATTCGAGTTTTCTTGAGCGCCGGGGCTTTTTTATTTCTAAAAAGAAGCCAGATCACTAAACTGAAAGCAACTGCCAGCAACTCCATTGAAAGAATGTAGAGCGGATACGGCCCAAGCACATCAAGCAAACTTGCGCTTGGCGGTTTGTGGCTCAAATACAAATAATTACCGCCTGTCCATTTATTCACCAGCATAACGAGCGGCAGCAGTACATTTAAAAACACAGCCATTTTTAAAACAGAATAAATGGTCGGCTTTAATCCCTTTACCCAAGTAAAATAAAGGGGAATGCAAAAAAGCAGCAAATGAACGCTGAAAAAGTGAAAAAAACGGAAGTGGGGAAAATCAAAGTTCAAATAAGGTGTAGCCAGGGCTTGAGATGCACCTAAAAGGCCTGTAAACAACAAAATTTCATAAATCCCTTTGTTATGTGTCAGCAACAAAGCAACAGCCAAAAACAAGCTAATGCTGCATAATTCAAGCGGGATAGAATGACTGCCCTTCCACGTTCCAGTTTGCAGCATCCATATATGATACATTCCTTCTATTCCTAAAAGAAATAAAGCTATGCCCCATTCCCACTTTTTCATTGAAAGAGCTTTTAATTGCTCTTGAAAAACAAATAAACCATAGACGGCGGCGCATAAAATTCCCAATACAATAAAGTGGCTTGCTGAAAACATCTCGAACTCGTACTGTTCATAACTTCGCCCAAACCAGCCCAACAAGGAACCTCCCCCTTTATATAAAGCCAGTTTATCATATTTTTTTACCTGCATTCTTTTTACTAGCGCTAATTTTTCTTCCCTTTATCTTTATGAGCAATTTCTTATTGTATGTTTTGACTTTGCATATCTTCGCTTGTTTTTTAAACCCGTATATCAACATATTTCAAAAACTAAATTGTCCGCCTTTTCTAATGTTATATTTCCTAACATAAACTGATAAAAACACGAAAAAACCTATTGACGAAACTCTTTTTTAGGCATATTATAAATACATGTTATAAAACATAACACGAAAAGTTATCAAAAATAACGTTCGGGAGGGTTTCACATGGAGGATATGTTGTTTCTAATGAACAGCCTTTGGGTCATGGTTAGTGCTATTTTAGTTATCTTTATGATTGCCGGATTCATTATGCTAGAGGCTGGTTCAACACGTATGAAAAACGCTGGTCACATCGCTGGTAAAACAGCTTTTACATTCGGCCTTGCTTCACTTGTTTTCTGGGCGGTAGGATTTGCTTTTATTTTTGGCGATAACGCAAACTTCTTTATTGGCTTATCGAACTTTTTTTATTCAGGATCTGAATTAGAAGGCTTATCGCTCTCATCACCTGTATTTTTCTTATTCCAACTGGCCTTTGCAGGGATTGCGATTACGATTGCTCTTGGCGGATTTGCGGAACGTGCAAAGTTATCGGTTTATGTATTGTTTACTATTTTGTTTTCAGCTCTTGTATATCCAGTTGTCGCACACTGGATCTGGGGCGGCGGCTGGCTCGCTGAGCACGGCAAACAAGACTTCGCGGGTTCAACAGTTGTTCACTTAACTGGTGCTATGGCTGCTCTCGCTGCCACTATTTTGCTTAAGCCGCGTATCGGCCGTTTCAACAAAGACGGTTCTGCTAATGCCATTCACGGGCATAACCAGGTATTTACTTCCCTGGGCGTACTTATTCTATGGGTTGGCTGGTTTGGTTTTAATGCCGGAAGCACGGTGTCAGTTGACTCTGGATTTTTCGGATTTGTTGCACTAAACACAAATTTAGCAGCAGGCGCTGGTGCTGTAGCTGCACTGATTATTTCATGGGTGGTTCTTGGAAAATCAGATATCCCTACGATTTTAAACGGCGCACTTGCCGGTCTTGTTGCCATTACTGCTTCATGCGCATTTGTTGACACATGGGCAGCCGTTGTAATCGGTTTGATTGCCGGTGTACTTGTTTTTTACGGAGCAAAATGGATGGAGAAATTAGGAATTGATGATCCGATCTTCGCTCTTTCTGTACATGGAATTCCTGGTATTTGGGGTACCTTGTCAACTGGATTCTTCGCAACGCCTGAACTTGCAACCGTTGGAAAGCCTGGTCTTTTCTATGGCGGCGGCTTTGCTCAACTTGGCGTACAGGCTATGGGCGTTTTCGTCAGCGGCGCATTTGCCTTCATTGTATCATTCGCTATCCTTTATGTTATCAAAAAGCTTCTTGGCGGCCTGCGGGTTTCAGAAGAAGAAGAAATTATGGGCCTTGATATCAGTGAACATGGTACTTACGGATATCCGGAAGTATTCTCTGGTACTACTACTACTAAATCAAAAACAGCAGCAGGAAAATAAAATAAATAATACGCAAAGCGACATCGCTTTGCGTATTATTTATGTAAAAGGAAGTGAACTGCGATGACAACACGTGAACAGCTATATGCAGATATCCTCCAGGAAAAAGAGGAAATGATGGACCAACACCTTCACTCCACACAGCGTTTAAATGCGTTTCATGACGAAATCATGACACAAGTTTTTTCCAGGGCATTTAAACTCCACGAACAAGTTTATGGCCCCCCTCCTTGCCCATATTCGCTGTTTTTGCTTGGCAGTGCCGGCCGTTTTGAACAAGGAACAATCAGTGATCAAGATCACGGCATTGTTTTTCAGTTAGATACAGAAGAAGCTTCAACATATTTTCTTCAATTAGGCCAAACGTTTGCAGACGGGTTAAATGAAGCTGGTTATCCATATTGTGAAGGAAATGTAATGAGTTCAAATCCTATTTGGTGCCGCTCGGCCGCAGAATGGAAAAATCAAATTTCTTCCTGGATTGAAGAAGAAACGCTCGGTACTATGCGTTCTCTTCACATGATTTATGATGCCCGTATATTCCATGGAGAAAAAGAAGCTGTTTCTACGTTAAAAAAACAAGTATCCATCGCTTTAAAAAAAGATGCTCATAAACTAAAGCGCTTTTTTGAAAACATACAATACATGAAAAAGTCTGTGGGGCTTTTTGGCCAAATTTTCACTGAACAAAATGGCCAGCACGCCGGTTCACTAAACTTAAAGCAATCTGCTTTTTTACCTTATGTAAATGCTATCCGCGTTTTGGCTGTAAGCGAAGGCATTGAGCTTTCTTCAACACTAAACCGCATGAAAGCTTTGAAACAAGTTCCCGCTCATGCCGGACGAATACCAGAATATGAAGAAGCTTTTCGGACACTGCTTGATTTTAGGCTCCGCGCTTTAAAAAATGCGCCAGACTACGATAGTTCTCACTATATTAATATTGAATTGCTTGGCCCTATTCGAAAGCGAGAACTTCGCCATATTTTAAAGACGGCCGAGTCCCTTCACCATTACGTGCAAAGATGGACAACAAAAGGATGATGCATAATGGGATTTAACGATTTCATGAAAAACTTAAGCGGCCATCGATTTACGGGGCTTCAAGGAGGCAGGCACGACATCGCTTTTATGCGCAGCCTGCAGCGGGATTTGAAAACAAAGCAAAGCACATCTATTCCGTTAAATGAACTTCAAGTGGTTGTTTTTGATTTGGAAACTACAGGCTTTCACCCGGATAAAGGAGATCAAATATTATCGGTTGGAGCAGTAAAAATAACCGGCAGGCATATAGACGATGAATTTTACTCTCTCGTACGGTTTGACCAGGAAATTCCTCTTCCAGTTAAAGAACTTACAGGATTAAAAGAAACAGATTTACTTCAAGCACCTGAACCTGCCGAAGTGTTGGAACAGTTTTTTAAATTCAGCAGTACTTCGCCGCTTGTTGCTCATCATGCACGCCATGAAAAAGCGTTTATGACTCATGCTAGCTGGAAATATTTCCGAACGCCTTTTTCACACAGGCTAATTGATACCTCTTTTTTATACAGAATTGCTGAACCAGAAAATTCTTATGTTCGGCTTGAGGACTGTTGTGAACGTAACCAGATTCCTATTATCGGGCGCCATCATGCTCTCGGTGACGCAAGGCTAACTGCTGCCCTTTGGTCTGTTTACGTAGAAAAGCTTCAAAAAATGGGCGTCACTACTCTTTCCCAGGTATACGAAAAACTCGCCATGATTCGTTAAACGGCGGGTTTTTTCTTTCCGCTTTTTTGCCATTGAATGTCACGTAGTTTAATACACAAAAAAGACGATGCTCAAAATGGAAGCGCCGCCTTTTTTTCACTTGTTCAGCTAATAGCCGGCTAATCTTAATCAAATTAACTTTCTTTTTTAAAATCTGTCGCTTCCATTAATGCCTGTTCTTCTGCGGTAATACGGATTGACAAGATAATTGCATTGAGCACAGAAAAAATAAAAGCTGTATAGT
>JAPSKG010000104.1 GCA_031177795.1 Domibacillus sp. | reverse complement strand
GAGAAGCAAAAGAGTTTGCCCAATCTATGGCCAGCACCGGGCTAGTTTCGCCTTTTCATGCCGTGTTTCTTAGATATTTAAATCGGTCTAACCGCACGCTTTTACCGACTGCCCTTAAATTATCTGAAACGGGAGAAGCTCTTTTAAACGCACAGCAGGAGCTTGTCCATGACATTATTCAAGTAGCGATTCATCCGCACACAGCCCAATCTATTTATGGACTCGCAAAAGTATTGGATCGCGGCTTGTTTTCACAAGAGCCGTTGCTTCCAGGAATTCGCCGCTTGATTGAACTGGATATCCATCCTGATGTAAAAGCTGTGTTGCTGACTCCTGAAAACAAACGTGAAGGATTAACGGCTAATGCAGTTCTTCTTTCTGGAACAATCAGTGTTTTAGGCCAGCCTTTGGGCGTTGGGCAAGGACTGAATCCAACTTGTCAGTCGGCCCGTGCTATCAGCCTTTGGGCACAGCATGGACCAGGCCAATTGTTAGAACTTATTGCTCGTGGAGCAAGAGACAACGATATCGATATTGTCTTTGAAGGTGAAGCTCTTCACTCTTCTACACTTGAAGGCGGCGTTGCATCCGAAATTCATCAAGAACTGGACCCTGTTTCTAAAGTGCTCGTGCCGCACCTTGATAAAATTTATAATGAAATGATGAAACGGACACTGCTGCGCGGAGAAGATGGGCACAAGTGGGTTAACCCGGAATTTTACGGAGAATGGATTCCACGGGGCTTTGCAAATATCATTGACCCGGTTACAGGAGCAGTAACCGACTATTCGGGATTTGTTCGACTGTTTTATTCTACGCATCACCCGGAATACAACGAAGGATATGAACTGATTTACCCGAATCCTGTAGGCATTTACATTACAAATGTTCATGGTGAACTGTTAGGGCTCCACGCAGTTTCTATTCAGCGCATTGCAAAAGATGAAACGGACAGTTACCGTATTTATTTCTATAATCCGAACAACGACAGCGGACAAAATTGGGGACAGGAAATTGAACCTTCTGTTGAAGGACATGGCGAGCTTGAAGGCGAAGCTTCGCTTCCATTCCACCAGTTTGTTGCACGCATGTATGCTTTCCATTACAATCCGTATGAACAAGGCGATTCGTATGCCGTGGAAGATGAGATTGTGGAAGAAATTCAAGCGCTGGCAAAAGAAAGCTGGGGCAAACAATATACGTGGGTTGAATAAAAGAAAAAAATTAGACTTATACATCTCATTACTAAAAAAGCTTGCATTTTTTTGCAAGCTTTTTTAGCGTAAATAAACTTATCTTATTTTTTAGCAGCCAGAACAGGGACTGTATTTTCTCGAGGCCGGGCCGTTTTAAACCATTGTAAACAAAGCAAAAAGATTAAAAAGAAATCAACAATGTCTCCTGCATAATACATGATCATTCCTGCCGTTTCCGCTTGTTCTTTCGGAATGGTTCCAGGAGGGTTTATGTAAATATATTTTGATAAAATTGCATGGCTTGCCAGAGCCAGCACAAGCACGATTGAACGATAAAGAAACGTTCTTCGATGCGGTGTGGGATCAATAGAAACTATTGAAGCAGTAAACAAATAACCTGCCAAAAATACATGAATGTGAACCGCTCCGTGTAAAAAAACGTTTTGCATCATAGCTTCGTATAACCCAGCTGTGTATATAAGCCATAGGCCTCCCACATTTAAAACAGAAGCTGTAATAGGATCGCTTAAAATATGCATAGGCCTGCTTTTCAACACGCGGGTAAGATACCGTGCGTGCTTTATCTTAAGTACGCGTAAAAGCAGCGTGATAGGAGCTGCTAAAACAAGTAAAAGCGGTGCTATCATTCCAATAAGCACATGGCCCACCATATGCGCTGTAAAATTAGTTGATGCCCGGTTTGCTAAAGGGCCGACCATGGTAGCAGCGGCACATAAAATGCTTAAAAGACAAAGTCCAGTGCGCCGCCATGGCCATTTTTTATAGCGGTGATTAGAGCGAATAACAGCGGCTAAATAAAAAAAGAAAAACAATACTGGCGGCAGTGCCATCAAAAGTTGAAAAAGTGGCTCACTGTAATCAAAATGATTATGAGGATGCATGAGAACCATCTTCCTTTTTGTTTACTAACTGTCTGTTTGTTCGGATAAAGAGAAGAATACCCGCTATAAGAAGTAAAACGCCTGCTGCGTTCCATGCCAGGTCATATGGACGTACATCGACATTGTAGCGAATTTGATGAAGCTGCATGACTTTATGGTGGATTATGCCATCATAAAGTTGAAAAGCTCCTGCCCCTAAAAACACTCCGGCCCACCACCTTGCCATCCATAACGCTGTTTTGCGCCGAAGATCTGCAAAAAGAAACAAAGAAGCTACTGTCGCAAACCAGCTGAAAGCATGCAATAAACCATCTGACACTAATCCGGCAGCCGTGGTAGATTTATCGTAAAAATGATGCCAGTGCAAAAGCTGATGAAAAACTACTTCATCAACAAAAGCAGCCATGCCAATACCAAATAAAATTCCTGACCATAGATTTTGAAACGCATACAAAAGTGGAGCAGCTTTATTTCCTTTTCTTGAAAATTGTTTTATTTGGGCTGTCATAGGTTCCTCCTTGATTAAGGGTTTGTGCTGCATAAAGTTAATTAATGAAGTTGATAGATCGCAATCGTTTATTACAAAAATTAGTTTTAAGAACATCGTTTCTTTTGTTCAAAGTATTTTTATCATCTTGTTTTTGCTAAGAAAAGTATTCCCTTTAAAATCTGGTTCTATTGAATCGAAAAAAAAAGAGGTTTGGATAAACCATTTTTAATCATTCCTCCAATGCTTTTTGCTGAAAATCCCCTGTCCATTTTTGATCACGGCATCCTAATGGCTTATCAGCAAGCTTTTCGTTCATTGCAGTAAAAAACCAGGCATTATCTGTTAATATTCCCCTAAATGGCCATCCAAAAAACTTAATCGAAAAAGAGAAAGAAGTATTTAATTGAACTTCTCATTTTCGCTTTGGCTAATAAACATGCCTGGTTTCTTGAAAAAAAGAAAAGAACAGCGGCTGCTGTTCTTTTACTTGGTTGTATCGACAAAACAAAATCTGTTTTCCTTTTAAGAAATTTTAAAATAGATTCAAGGCTTTTATTAAGGAATGTGATGGCCAAAAACAAATCATTTTCTTGCTTTTTACACTGTAAAAATATTTTTCCACACACTACCTGTAAATATTTGCAGTTTGCCGGTAGATGAGTTGAAATAAATCATTCCCATTGCGGGAGAAGCAGGAGGCAGCGGGCTACTCGGCAAACGAAGAAAGTTCCCTTCTACCGACAGTCCACCCTTTACTGTTAATTCACCGTTTAACGTGCCTGGTATATCAGAACGAAGAAATTGGGTAGAATCAAGTCCATTTAAAGTGGATGCTGCTCCACCTGGCCCTCTTTCCCCTTTTGGTCCTTGCGGTCCTTGCGGTCCCTCGGGTCCAGGAGGCCCTTCTATCCCCTGTGGTCCTTGTGGGCCCATTTCTCCTTTTGGACCCTGCGGACCTTGTGGGCCTTCCGGTCCTTGCGGTCCTTCTGGGCCTTGTGGCCCCATTTCTCCTTGTGGTCCTCGTGGCCCTCCTGCTTCTCCTTTTGGTCCTTGTGGCCCTGCTTCTCCTCTTGGTCCTTGTGGTCCTACTGCTCCATCTGCTCCTGGAGGCCCTTGTGGTCCTACCGCTCCATCTTCTCCTCGTGGCCCTTGTGGCCCTCTTTCTCCCCGCGGCCCTTGCGGTCCTGCCGGCCCGTCTGCACCCGGAGGTCCCTGCGGTCCTACCTCTCCTTGAAGACCTCTTTCTCCACGCGGTCCAGCTTCTCCTCGTGGTCCTTGCGGTCCTGCAGCTCCATCTGCTCCTGGAGGCCCTTGTGGTCCTACGGCTCCGTCTTCTCCACGCGGTCCTCGTGGCCCTCTTTTTCCTCGTGGCCCTTGTGGACCCACCGCTCCGTCTACTCCTGGAGGTCCTTGCGGTCCTACCAATTCTACATAGCTTTGCTCTACTCTAGAATTTGGATCTGCGAGCTTTGAGCCTTCCTGCAGTTCTTCCACGTTATCAGCCATTTTTTTAACACCTTTCTCTTGCTTGTATTTTCAACCTAAATTAATGTATTCCTAATGCGTTATTTCTGTTCTTTTTTTACTCATTTACAACTTCCAAAAACAAAACCTCATTTAAAACAATCTATCAGTGCTGAACAATTTTAAATTTAAAATCTGAAAGCAGCCCAATAATTTTTTTTACTAGTTAAAAAAGCTTTTACTATTGCCAAGGAAAAAAATAAAAGATGTTCGTTATTTATCTTGATAGATGGACTGGGAAAACGTTTTGTAAACAATAAAAATACTATCTAGTATTTCCCATGATATATAGCTGCTTGATTGCATTTTTTTCCATGTAAAACGTTAAGTTCATAAAATAGAAAAGAAGCTACAATTTGTTTGTTTTCTTGGCAGGTTCTTTCTCGCTATGTACCCAAAAAATATATGTACGAATAAGCTTTTCTTTCAAAGGTTTAGCAATGCTTTTAAAACCGTTTTATTTGCTTTTAAACTTTATTTTTTCTTTTTCACTCCGAACCTATCTACTTTTCACTGTATATTTTTCTTGTTTAGGAGATGAACCTATCCCGTTTTAAATCTACTGCATATTTTATAGAAAAGATTAGACGGGGTGCTAGAATGAATGATAACAAAAAGACGATAACCGTTCTTGGAAGTGCTGGAGGGGTGGCAAAAGCAATACTTTCTATATTAAATCATTCTGCAATTGATAGAAGCGATCCAATCCATCCCTTTATCAGCAATTGTTTGATTCACTTGATTGATCACAAGCAAAAAGAAGAAAAATACTTCAATAAATTATTTCCACATTTACAAGGTCAATTTGTATGTCATCAATTTGATTTAAAAGATACAGAGAAATTTCTAGACCATCTTGAACGCACAAAAACAGACGTTGTTCTTGATGCTTCTTGGGCAGACACGGTAGACATGTTGAAATGCTGCGATTTACTCGGTGTGAAATATATTAATACGGCTTTGGAAAATACGATGATTGACGAAAATGAAGAACTTTACGAAGGATTTCAATTACTTGAACGAATGCGGTATTTAGAGAAATTTAAAGATCAATTAATCAATACAACCGCTATTATAGGGTCAGGAATGAATCCAGGTGTTGTTCAATGGATGGCCATAGAGCTTTTAAAAGAAACACCAGAAGACTTTCCGCTTGGCTGCTATATCGTAGAGCATGATACCTCTTTTTTTAAAGACGAGAAAAAAGCCAAAGAAGATGTTATTTACACCACTTGGTCCCCTGAATGTTTTTTAGATGAAGCGATTGCCAGTTACCCTATGTTTATGAGCCAGCATATGCCCCTGTTTTTATATGAAAAGGTGTATGACCTGGAATTTAAAGTAACGTTAGGCAACAAACAGTTTTATGGCTGTTTAATGCCCCATGAAGAAGTTTATACACTGGGCAAACTTTATAACATGGAAGGAGGCTTTTTATACAAAGTCAACGACCATACAACAAAGCTCATCCGCTCGAACCTTGATGACGTTGATAAATTATGGGACTGTGAAATGAAAGTTCTTGATCCAATGGACGCTGAAATGCAAGGAGAAGATTTGGTTGGAGTATTACTTGTTTATAAAGACAAGGAACGGTATATGTACAATACATTAAGCAACACACCGATTTTTGCGAAATACCAAACAAATGCTACGTACTTCCAAGTAGCGTGCGGTCTTTATGCCGGGTTATCTGTATTGCTTTTAGATCCCGTACCTAAAGGCGTTTATTATGTAGATGAATTATTGCTAAAAACAAATAATCAATACGGGAAATATCTTACTTATTATATGACTGATTTTATTAAAGGAGAAAATGCCCAAACAGATGGCCTGTTATTTCAAAGAATGAAAAAATAACCTCTTGATGGACGGATTTTATTAAAGCGTTTATTTTATGCTTTTACACCAGTCAGAAAATCAAATAAAGTTCTTAGGTTGCCAACAAAACTGGCAGCCTTTTTTCAATAAAAATCTATTTTACTTATTCCAGTGTTTGCTTCTGCTGCTTTTCTTTTAATCGCCTTAGCTAAAGGATAAATACTTTTAGTGACATAAATTCATTAAAGTCAATTTGGTTTCCCTTCTTAATGCTTTAGCGCTTTTATCTTCAGGTACATCTCCTATCAACCTCGTTTTCTTCTACTCAAGAAATGCGCTTTTGCTATCTAGTCACCTTTTATTTTTCTATGGACCTCAAACTAGTTTTTATCATCTTATTAAATTTGCGCCAAACAATAGACAAATGCCGTTTCGAGTTTTCTTTCAGCTCATAAGATGAAAGAAGTCGATGTGGATTTGCGAGCCCGCATGCCAAAAAGCAAAAGCTTTAAAAAGTTACATGCAGCGAAACCAGTACATATGAACAACCAAATAAACAGAAGAGGAGTGATTTATTCGTGAGGAACAAAAAAGGATCTGCTACTGACTGGTTTGTTTTGCAATCTTTGTTTAATCATAATGTTCCTTCCGAACTCATCAATATACTGGACAATCTGGTTAAAGAAAATAAAATGGATACCGCTAAACTAGCCGATTTTGATACGATGAAAAAAGTTAAAAAACTATATAAACAATTTATCAGTCGCTTTAGCAGAATCCCAAAAGTTTTTCCAGTTATTATCTCTGCAACAGAAGCATTGAATATTGATTTAGTGGTTTCAAATTTTAACGTAAAAAGCATGAAATACGCTTTGACAATAGAAGAGTTGGATGTTCAATATCAAGTTTTTATTAGCTTGGCTTTTGGAAATCAAATTTATGATGTTGTAGCTAAATTAAGAAAGCATGGGAAAGATATTTATAATTTTGTCGGTGGCCTTCCTGCACTTCCCTTTCAAGATCCCGCTTTAAAGCAATGGATTATTCGCCATGCAGGAATGACGGATAACCTGACGATTCACTCAGTAGCCAGGCTGTGGGATCTCCCTAAATTCCCTAGAAACAAGTCGTTAGCTGACATGAAAGCTTATATTGTCGATCATAGAGCCATCACTGAATGGGAAATGGCTAAAAAGAAATATCCAGAACTATTTCGTCAGCCATTTGAATGTAAAATCCAAGACACTCCCTATAAAAATGAAACAGAACAAGTCCGGATTCTGGACGCAAACGACGAAAGGCAAATCATGTTAGGCGTATTAACTGCTTGTTGCCAGCGATTGGACGGTACAGGGGAACCTTGTATGATTGAAGGGCTGATTAATCCTGACAGTGGGTTTCTTGTATTTGAGAGAGGGTCTAAAGTTTTGGCACAATCATGGGTCTGGCTTACTGAAAACCAGACTTGTCTTGTACTGGATAATATCGAACTGGCGGATTGCCGAAAACCGGAAGATATTCTCTTTCTCTTATTTCACTGGGCAAACCAGTCACCTTACCAAAACATTCAAATGGGAACTGGTTTTAACCGTGTGGAAATTGGCTTTCCGGTAGAGAAAAAAGAAATGCAATGGTACCGTCAAATGTGGACATTTAAGTATACGGATGCTCATAAACGAGTGTGGATAAAGAAAAATGGACAAATGTGTATCACTTTGGAAGAAAAAACTAAATAATTATGTACGTTAGCGACATTTGAATATTTAAATAAAAAAACTGCCCCCAAATTGTCAGTTGTATCTAACAAATTGGGGGCAGTTCACTTGCTGTTTTTTTGTTTGCCTGGCGGCGTCCTGCTCTCACAGGGGGAAACCCCCAACTACCATCGGCGCTGAAGAGCTTAACTGCCGTGTTCGGGATGGGAACGGGTGTGACCTCTTCGCTATTGCC
>JAPSKG010000103.1 GCA_031177795.1 Domibacillus sp. | reverse complement strand
CTTTTGTTTTACAGTTAATAACATCGTTTATAGTTCTTAACCTATACTTTGAAAACTTATCAAGGGAATTACTAACATTTTTATCAAAACATTTCCGTTAACTTATTGTATAGATTTAAAAATTCAACACAATTTAACTAAAAAAGGACGTTACCATGACAAAAACTACATTTTGTTTTTTTTATTGCTTTTTGTTGACTATGGGAAGCCTTGCTTTCTTCAGCTTAAATCCCTCGGTTGTGATCCATGCAGAACAACCTATTCCAGAGTACGCTAAGTGGAGCCGGCTCGCTATGCAAAAAACAAAAGAGCACTACCCCAAAGCCGCGATTATTGATTATTTGCATGTTGGGAAAGAACAAACAGGAAGTTTTGCCGTTGAAAAGTTTAAACTTTGGCTGCGTAGCGGTGAACAAGAATTTGGTGTGTTTGTGAATATTGAATACAACCCTAAAACTGAAGAAGTAATGCGTATAACTTTTAAAGAAACTTTTCACTAATAAGCATAGAAGCCAGCCCTATTTGAACATTTGTTTTCTTTCTTGTTGGCAAAAAAGCAGCTGATTCCTCAATCAGCTGCTTTTTTCTTTTTTGAATTATCCCCATCAGCTGGGCTTAGTCGAAGGAGTTCCATGAATATATGGAGGTGCAGGATTCAACATTGGGTTTTGCCCTAATGCTTCAGGCTTATCAACGTATTGAAACTCTCCTTGCTTATCCATACTTTTTCCAGATGCCCAACGTCCATTTTTACTTTCTTCTCCTTCTGAAAAATTCAAAAAGGAATACGCCACCTCTTGTTTTTCAAATTCTTGGTTAAAGGTGGCTGGTACTGTCGCTTTTTCTGTTTGTTCAAGTTCTTCAATAGCTGCCATCCACAAGTTTTGGTGCATAGTATCTCTGGCAATTAAAAAAGAAAGCATATCGCGAACACCTTTATCTTCCGTCATTTCATATAAACGGACAACTTGTAGGCGCCCTTGTGATTCTGCATTTAAATTGGCCCGAAAGTCAGCCAACAAATTGCCGCTTGCAATCGTATACCGGGCGTTAAAAGGATATCCAGCACTGTCTGTCGGGGTAGCACCCAATCCAGAAACAATGGCATGCTGGGGATTCATGCCTCCTAGTACAGAAGCGATAATTGGGTTTTTTGCCGCTTCTTCTTGATCTTGTACAGGAGCGTTATCAAGCAATTGGGCAATCATCGTTGCTAACATTTCCACGTGGGCAATTTCTTCTGTTCCAACATCCAAAAGCATATCCCGGTATTTTTGATTGCCCCGGCAATTCCAACCTTGAAACAAATACTGCATCATCACCGTAATTTCCCCAAACTGCCCTCCTAACACTTCTTGGAGCTTTTTAGCGTAAACCGGATCGGGACGGTCAGGCTTTGCGTTATATTGAAGCTCTTTTACATGAAAAAACATATACGCCACTCTCCTTGCCAAAAAATAAGTACCGCATTAGCGTAACCTCTTGATTTTCATTTATTCGATTAGGAACGCGTTAAATTTAGAAAAAAGGAAAAGATAAGGTTTGAAATACTGTGTTATTTCAAAAATTCAAAAACCAAGGAGGAAATTATGAAGTATGTTAAAGCCTTTTTAATGAAATTTGCCATGATTACCCTAGTGTTATGGATTGTTTTAGGAGCTATTTATGATGTGAATTTTGGCGATATCTTAATAACCAGCTTTTTATTATCTGGTGCTGCATTTCTTCTCGGGGACTTATATATTTTGCCGAAGTTCGGAAACACTGTTGCAACCATTGCTGATTTTGGTTTAGCCCTATTAGGCGTTTGGCTGTTAGGATCATTTTTATTTGAAGAACGCATCTCTTTAGGAACTGCTGCATTTTTATCTGCTATTCCGATCGCAATTGGTGAGTATTTCTTCCATAAATACATGAACAAACAAGGGATCTCTCCTTCATCTCAGGGAAGCCAAAAAGGATCAAAACAAAAAAGTTCGGGCGGAAAAAGCTCTAATCCCAATATTTCCACAAGCAAATATCAAACCGAACTTGGTTCTGACATGGCCATTAAGCCGGCAGGCAAAAAAGGAAACATTAAATCAAAAGGAACTGGGTTTAAATTTAAAAAAAGCAAGAAAATTTCTACCGATCTATATCAAGCTGAGTTCGGATCTGACACAGTGGTTACTCCATCTGGAGAAAAACAAAAAACCAATAAACAGGGATTGGCTTCCCAGCCACAAAAAAGCAACAAAAGCTCTAACAGCAATTATCAAGCAGAAGCTGGTTCCGATATGTCAACTAAACCTTCTGGCTCCCAAAACCAAAAACAAGGATCATCTTCTCAATCACAAGGAAACAATAAAGGGCCGTCCAATAATTATCAAACAGAAGCTGGTTCCGATATGTCAGCTAAATCTTCTGGCTCCCAAAACCAAAAACAAGGATCATCTTCTCAATCACAAGGAAACAATAAAGTACCGTCTAACAGCTATCAGACAGGATTTGGCTCACCTACAGCACCCAAGCCTTTTATTTTAAAAAATCCAAACTTAGGATCCCTTACCGGACCAGAAGGAAACAACAAAGTGTCAACGAACAATTATCAAACTGAAGTTGGTTCATCTATCGCTCCAAAGCCTGTAGAAGCACAAAAACAAGAAAAACAAAACAGCAGTGGAAAAAAAGGAAAATAAGCAGTATAAAGAAACGTAAAAATCCATAACCCGATAAACTTACCGGGTTATGGATTTTTTATTTGGAGCCGTGTGCCTTTTGTTAACAGACAAAAATACATATTTACGAAAACCATCAGCTTGCGCTTTTTCTTTGTAACTGGCCAAATACTCAACACGCGCTATACGGACAGCAAAGAAAAATACAAAAAGCGCTTTTGCAAATTGCAAAGTAAATTGTCTGGCTTAAAATGCTGCTTGTCGAAATGAGGAAAACATTGTCGTTTTATCGCAAAAAATTCTTGCATTCCCATTTTAGAAAGAGTAGACTTTGTTCAAAATGAATTGCCGGGAGTTTGTGGAAGCAAACTGAGAGTACAGCTAATCCGCTGTAGACCGTAATAACCTGTTGGGTAATGCCAGCGCAGGGAAAGTGATAAAGAAAAACGTGCCATTTACACTTTGCTTGCGCAAAGTGTTTTTTATTTGTTTAGAAAGGATGAAAAGAATGAGTCAACAGCAAGAAATTATTCAACAAGTTTTTCAGTTTATTCAAGCAACCGACTCTGACGAAAAAGATTTTAATGAACTAGCGCTGCGGCTGTATGCTTACCAGTACAAATATAACCTTCCATATCGCACCTTTTGCATGCAAAAAGGAAAAACGCCAAGAATGGTCAAGTCATGGAAAGATATTCCATCGGTGCCGATTAATGCTTTTAAAGACATCACCCTTAGCTGTACGGACCCTGATCAAGCAAAAGCTGTTTTTATGACAAGCGGGACAACAAAAGGTGTAAAAGGCAAGCATTATCACCCGACTTTGCAAGTTTATGACCAATCCATGACGGTTAATTTCCAAAAGCGTTTCATGAAAGAAACCGCGCGCATTCGAATGGGCATTCTTTTTCCAACCGAAGCGGAACTGCCGAATTCCTCTTTGGCACATTATCTTGCGTTAGCTGTTAAGCATTACGGAACAAAAGAAAGTCATTATCTTTTGAATGAACAAGGAATAGATATGGACCGCCTTGTGGAAGAATTGCAGCAAGCAGAAACAACAGGTGAACCATACGCTTTATTGGGCGCAAGCTACAGCTTTGTTCATATGCTTGAAGCTCTGGAGAAAACCGGAAAAACTTTTTCTTTGCCAAAAGGAAGCAGAATTCTTGATACAGGCGGCTTTAAAAACCAGTCTAAAGAAATGGAACTCAATGAATTTTACGAAAAGCTGTCTGCTGTACTTGGTGTAGCTCGTTCAAATTGTATAAATATGTATGGGGTTACCGAGCTAAGTACACAGTTTTACGATAATGGAAATGAAGCTGTGCCTTCTTTAAAGTCGGGTCCCCATTGGATACGTACCCGTGTTATTAACCCATTAACAGGTGAAGAGATGCCGCAAGGAGAGCGTGGCGTGCTTGTACACTGTGATTTAGGGAATTTCAATTCTGTTACGACGATTTTAACAGAAGATGTTGGCGTTGAGCTTGAGGATGGCTTTCTTCTGTTGGGTCGTGTGCAGGGAACCGAAGCAAAAGGATGCTCCATTGCAGTCGAAGAATTTTTAAATGCTGCTTCTAAAGGACTGGTTGAATGAAGGAGCTTGCAGGTTACCTTCCGGATATTGGCGAAACAGCTTTTGAAACAAGAGTGTTAACTTTCAACAATAAAAAAGGAACAGTGGAAGCGGAAATTCCTTTGCTTACCACCGATCAACTGCAGAAAGTTATTACCAAAGTAAGAACGGCCAGCTCTGAAATATTAAAGTCTTTTTCTGTTACAGAGCTTGTTAATATTGTCGACCAGGCAATTGAGCGTTTGCTTGACCGGGATTCTCCTTATCGGCAAAAAGCCGAAAAGCTGCTGCCCATTGTCACAGGCTACGACGAAGAAATTATACGGCTTGGGTTAACTTCTTATTTAAAAACGTTCCGAAAAAAAGAGCTTCAGCGTTTTCTAGCAGAAGACTTTGGCAATCCTTTGCTGCTTGATGAGTTTCAGCCTCGTATAAAAGGAGGATTTTCCAAAGCGGTTGGCCCCGATGTTTTAACTCACATTTGGTCCGGCAATGTTCCGGCTCTGCCTTTGTGGAGCTTGATTTCCGGACTTCTGGTAAAATCAGGAAACATAGGAAAAGTCCCGAGTGCTGAACCTTTGTTTTCCGGCTGGTTCGTTCATTTACTGGTGGAAATAGAACCGCGCTTAGCAAATTGTTTTGCTGTGATTTGGTGGAAAGGCGGCGATGAAGAGCGTGAACGCTTTTTATTTGAACAATCAGATGTGGTCGTTGGCTATGGTGGAAACCGTTCCTTGCAATCTCTGCAAAGCCGCATGCCCATTACCACACGCTTTTTGCCTTTTGGGCATAAAATCAGTTTCGGCGCCGTGTCACAATCCAGTTTAGATGCGAGAAAAGCCTGGCAAGCTGTTCATCAAGCTGCACTTGATGTGATCCGCTATGACCAGCAGGGCTGTTATTCACCGCATATTTTTTATGTCCAGCAAGGAGGAAACGTGTCACCTAGAGAGTTTGCACGCTTTCTGGCAAATGAATTGGAAAATTTTCAAACAAGATATCCGAGGCGCGAACTTTCAATGGAAGAATCAGCTTCCATGGCAGCATGGCGGCAAAAAGAAGAATTGGCTATTTTTTCACATCCAGACAGTGAAGTGTTGAGCAACCCATCCAATGACTGGACTGTTGTTTATGAAGAAAACAACCTTCATTTTGCGCCCAGTTCTTTAAACCGTGTAGTAAAAGTAATGGCTTTTGAAAATTTGCATGACATTCTTCCTTTTCTGGCGCCCCACCGCTCTTTGCTTCAAACTGTTGGAGTGGCTGCAAGCCCTAAAGAGCTTTTTGAATGGGCTGAACTATTCGGAAAAGCCGGAGTTACCCGGGTGACAGCACTAGGAACAATGACTTCTCCGGAAGCGGGCTGGCATCATGACGGCCGTTTTAATTTATTGGATTTAATCAGCATGGTAGATATAGAATCATCTGCTGAAAGCTTAAGTGAACAATTAGCTCCTTATGTAGACTAGGAGGCTGCAAAATGGAATTTTTAACGATGAATAATCTCACTTATGGTTACCCGGGTACCGCCCCTGTAGTGGATGGAGTACAGTTCACGATTAAAAAAGGGGAGTTTCACTGCTTGCTTGGAAAAAGCGGCTGCGGAAAAACCACTTTGCTGAAACTGGCCGCCGGATTGCTTCAGCCTGATCAAGGAAGCATTCGGTTAAATAACAAAACGGTAACCGAGCCTTCTCCGGAAGCAGGGTTTGTTTTTCAGTCTCCCACTCTTTTAGAATGGAAAACAGTTCTTGAAAATGTGCTTCTTCCTGTGTCGCTTCATCGAAAACCGACAGAAAAAGATCAGGAGCGAGCCGCCATGCTGCTTGAAATGATTGGCTTATCCGCTCATCAAAACAGGTATCCGACACAGTTGTCAGGCGGTCAGCAAAGCCGGGTGGCACTGGCAAGAGCGCTGATTCAAAAACCTTCTATGCTTTTTTTAGATGAGCCGTTTGCTGCTTTAGATGCCATTACACGAGAAGAACTGCAAGAAGACTTGTTGAAAATTTGCCACCTTCAAAACACGACTGTTCTTTTTATCACTCATGACATTGCTGAAGCGGTTTATTTATCAGATCATGTTGCTGTAATGGAGAAAGGCCGCATTATCTATCAGGAAAAAGTGGAGCTTGAAAAGCCCCGGACGTTAAAAATAAGATATGGTTCTTATTTTAATCGCTTTTGCTTAACATTGCGCCAAATTATGAGTGAGGGAAACCCATGAACCAAATCCGCTTGTATTCTCTTGTATTGTTTATTTTTATTATTGGCTTCTGGGAAATAATCGCTGGAAACATGTCTGAGCTGGTACTTCCAGCCCCAACTGTTATTTTTCTTACACTTCTTGAAGGGTTAATAGATGGCTATTTTACGGCTCATATTATTCGCACTATGCTAGAAATTGTACTCGGTCTGCTGCTGGGAAGCTTTTTAGGATTTGCTGCCGGTATTGTAATGGGCGAAAGCGAATTTTTGCGAAAACTCCTGTCTCCTTATGTTATTGCCAGCCAAGCTGTTCCAAAACTTGCTTTGGCTCCTTTGTTTATTTTATGGTTTGGTTTTGGCATGACTTCCAAGGTAGTTATTACAGCTCTTATTTGCTTTTTCCCTTTGCTGGAAAACACAGTTTCATCCATACAGCATGTGGACAAGCAGAAGCTCGAGTTATTTCGTATGTTGAAAGCCAACCGGTGGCAGACACTTATTCATTTAAAAATCCCGGCTGGAATGCCCGGCATTTTAGCGGGGCTTCGCGTAGCGGTGGTTCTGGCAGTGGTTGGGGCTGTAGTTGGCGAATTTATTGGAGGAAGTGAAGGACTTGGAGCATTGATTGTCGCATCACAGGGAATGATGGATACGCCTTTAATGTTTGCTTCCCTCATTTTATTGACCATTATTGGCATGATTCTTTACCAGCTTGTTTATTTTGTAGAAAAAAGATGGGAAAAACCTTATATGAAGGAGAAAAACAAATGAAACGAAAAAAATTATTGGCATTGCTAGTTTCTACAGCTGTTTTATTAACAGCTTGCGGACCGCAAGAAGAAAAAACAAAAGCTCCGAAAAAAGAAGAACAAAAAGTCGAAACGTTACGCGTAGCGAGCTGGAGCCAGCCTATTACGGAACAAACCAATTTATTGGTGGATGAAGAAAAAGGGTTTTTTAATGAAAAAGGCTTAGATGTTCAAGTGATTCCCGGAGCCGGCGGCGGAGATGCGATTAAAAACATTCTTTCCGGCCAGGCTGATATTGCTTTTACAGATCCGGGCTCTCTTTACTTCGCTTTAGATAAAGGCGAAAAATTAAAAGTTTTGTACAACATTTATCCTCAAAATGTGTTTAACATTGTTTCGTTAAAAGATAAAAACATTACAAAACCTGAGGATTTAAAAGGAAAAACCATTGGGGTTTACAGCCTGGCAAGCGGAACGCGTCAAAACTTGCTTGTTATGCTAAACCAAGTTGGCCTTACTGAAAAAGATGTAAAAATCGTGGAAACTGGCCTCTTGAATTTTGCGCCTCTTATGCAAGGACAAGTAGATGCTACAGCCGCAACTGATACTGGGCTTGTTGTTGGTAAACAAAAAGGCTTGGGTGAAGTAAATGTACTGGAAGTAAAAGATTACTTAAATGTTCCAAGTGATGTTTTTGTGGTAACAGAAAAAACATTTAAAGAAAAACAAAATGAA
>JAPSKG010000102.1 GCA_031177795.1 Domibacillus sp. | reverse complement strand
GGTGGATAAAAAGTTCAAAACGGAACATATTGATGTAAACGGCATCCGGATTCATATTCGTACTGCCGGTCCCCCAAACGGGCAACTCGTTTTTCTGCTGCACGGTTTCCCGGAAGATTCTTTTGCATGGCATCATCAAATGCAATATTTATCAGAAAATGGATATTTTGTAATCGCGCCAGATCAGCGAGGGTATTACACAAGCAGCAAGCCGGAACTGATAAAAGATTATCAGCTAAATAAGCTTTGCGGAGATATCACAGCTTTGATACGGTTTTTCCAAAGAAAAAAAGCTGTTATCATCGGCCATGACTGGGGGGGCATCGTAGGCTGGTATATGGCTTCTGTCCAGCCGCAATATATAGAAAAGCTGATTATACTAAATATTCCTCATCCGGCCGCTTTTATGAAAATAGCACGTATTTATCCGCCTCAGTGGCTAAGAAGCGCTTATATTTTGTTTTTTCAACTTCCTTATTTACCGGAAAAATTGCTGGAAATGAACCAGTATCAGCTGTTGAAAAAACTAATGTCCTCCACAGCACGTCCTGGCACTTTTACAGAAAAGTCATTGAACCGGTATGAACAAAGCTGGAAAGCAGGCGGAACAGTAAGAGGAATGCTGAATTGGTATAGAATGATGCGTTACCAGCCAATTTGGAAAATGCCTGATCCAGACCCGGGCGTCCCGGTACGCATAATATGGGGGAAAAACGACGCTGCCCTTTCTTTTATAACAGCAAAAGAAAGCTTGAAAAAATGCCAGGATGGCCAGCTTATTTTGCTTGATGAAGGAACTCATTGGCTTCATCATGAATATCCCGAAATTGTAAACCGGTGGCTTCTTCGTTTTTTAAAAGAAACAAAGCCCAGTTCTTGTCCAGAATTGTAAAATATCAATCAAAATCATGAAAAAAAGGCGTATGAAGCACAAAAAAGCATTTTCTTAAAAATACCATATATGGATTATTACTTTTAAGGAAAAAGATTCTTATAGCAGATGCCCGAAAATTCGGGCAGATTTAATCGTTTTCGTGTACAATAGATAGGATATGTCCGTTTTAAAGGAGGAATATATGTGTTAACAAACGATCTCGATTTTCGGCTTGAGCCGAGATTAAGAGACTTATATGAGGAACATAAAAAACGTTCTGCTAAAATAGACTGGGGCTACCATGAGTTTTTGCCCTGGGATAAAGCACAGGATTTTCGCCGTGTGCCATGGGATCCCTCGCAGGTCACATTACCGGCAAGTGTGGTTACGGCTATTGAAACCGCTCTCCTTACGGAAGTGAATCTTCCCTGGTTCACTTCGCATCTTGCCCAGACATTTAAAGGATCACTGACGGTTATTCAAGATTTTGTCCATACGTGGACGGCAGAAGAAGACCAGCACTCCAGTTTGCTAGAAACATATTTATTGATTACACGCAGCGTTGATCCAAAGCGCCTGCATGAACTTCATAAAATGACGGTTGAAAATGGATGGCAGCCTGATTTTCACACGCCATTTGAAACAATGGTGTACACATCAATGCAAGAACTGGCTACCATGGTTTTTTACAACAATGTGTCCAAGGAAGCAAATAAGCATGATCCGGATTTAGGAAGGCTTTTACGCCGTCTTGCAAAAGATGAAACGCTGCATTATGCTTTTTACCGTGATATTATTAAATTTCATTTGCAGCTGGAACCTAATTATTGCTATTATTTAGGGCATGTTATTAAAAACTTTCAAATGCCAGGTGCAGTTATGCCGGATTTTGAAGATCGTATGGCTATTATTGCAAAAGAAGCGAACTACGGCCCACTTGAATATTTTGATCAAGTGCTGGACGTTATTATTGATTATTGGGATATTAAAAATTTGCGGCCAATTGCGCCGGAAGCAGAAAAAGCCCGCCTGGATATTTTAAAATACCATGATCGAATGAAGCGTGTGAAAGAACGGTTTATGCGAACACAAAAGTAAGAAAAATTCAAAAGGCATTGTAAGCCATGAACAATATGAATAAAAAAAACAAAATGTTGCTAAACTGTTTGTTATAGAAACCATATGATATCTTTTTGGTATCCCCTGATGTTAACACATCCCCGGGAAAACGAAGCGCCGCGCTTCGTTTTCTTTTTTTGTAATTGGAGGCGGTTACATATATGGTTGTTTTTTTTGGTGTTTTTGTTCAAGTAATTTTACCGATGTTTTTGCTGATTGGAGCCGGTATCTTTTTACATAGAAAGTATGAGCTGCATTTACCGACTTTGTCGCGATTGACCATGAACTTTTTTCTTCCCATGGTTTGTTTTATTAATATTTATAAAACCGATTTAGCAGGGAAAACAGCAGGAATTATTTTGCTTTATCTTTTTTTATTTAATGGAATTTTAATAGCTGCCAGCATAGTTATTTCCAGGTTGTCCGGTTTTGATAAAAAGTTGTCTTCCAGTTTTCAAAACAGTGCTGTTTTAAGCAACTCTGGCAACTATGGACTCCCGGTAAGCGACCTTGTTTTTGCAGCAAATCCGCTTGGATTGTCTGTGCAAATTATCATTTCCATTTTTCAAAATCTTCTTACCTATACATGGGGATTTTACAATTCTATTTCCGCTTCAGTGGAGGGAGAAAAAATCATCCGAAAAGTGATGAAGCTACCTGTATTAATTGCTCTTTTTGCTGCTATTCTTTTAAAGTGGTCAAATGTCAGCATTCCCTTGTTTTTATGGTCGCCCATTGAAAATGCGTCAAATGCATTTCTTGCTGTGGCACTTATTACTCTTGGAGCTCAATGCGCACATATGAAAATTGCTTTTATCTCAAAACCTCTTGTACTGGCAGTGGGAACAAGGCTTTTGTTATCTCCGGCAATAGGCTTACTGGTTATTGTATTGCTCGACATTCATGGAACACTGGCCCAGGCAATGTTTATTGCAAGTTCTTTCCCAGCTTCTCGCAATAGTGCTCTTCTTGCTCTTGAATACGACAACTACCCGGAATTTGCTTCTCAGGCAGTTATTGTGACGACTATTTTCAGCAGTATAACGGTTGCGACAGTTATTTATTTTGCGAAAATTTGGTTTCCGGTTTGAGCACGGCTTTTTAAGCCGTGCCTTTTTTGTTGTGGTAAAATAAAAAGATGAGGGAGGGGATTTTGATGATCAAAAACTGGATGGAAGAAGTGCAGAAAACAAGGCGCTCTCTCCGGTCTAATTTGCTGGAAACAGTGTTGAATGAATTTGACTCAAGAATTACCGGCCTAAACACTGAAAAACGCAAGCGGAAATATCGGCAAATGGCAGAAAATCCATTTCGTTTTTTTCGAGGAAGCGCTTATTTATTTTATTATGACGTAACTAAAATTCCATTTTCATTTCATACACCGGAAAAAAAGCCAACATGGATTCAAGGAGATATGCATGTTGAAAATTTTGGTGCGTTTCAAAATAATGAAGGCAATATTGTTTATGATATAAATGATTTTGATGAAGGATACATGGGCTCTTATGTGTACGATTTGCTCCGCATGACGGTCAGCATCGCCCTTTACTGCGAACAATATGGTTTTGAAGACGCTGAAAAGCGGATGCACGTATTTCTTGAAGCTTATTACAAACAGCTGAAAAAGTTTGTGAATGGAAAAGAAGATCCGGTCACTTTGTTTTTTACGTCAGAAAACACGAAAGGCCCCATTCGCAAAGTGCTGAAAAAAAGTGAAAAACGAGATTCTGCCCGTCTTCTGGAACGCTGGACCACAAATGAAGGGAATACACGTTTATTTAAACCAACAGAAGAACTGACATCATTATCACAAAAGGAAAAAGAAAAGATTGAGGCAGCCTGGCAAGATTACATAGCCAGCCTTGATAAAGAAGATCGGAAAAAGACGGAATTTTATGAAATAAAACATATTGTCCGGAAAAACGGTTCAGGCACTGCTTCCATTGGTTTAGATCGTTACTATATTTTAATTGAAGGAAAACAAGATTGTTCGCACGAAATGGATGACATTATATTGGAAATGAAAGAAGCGCGTGCGCCGATTCCCGCTTATTTTGTGCCGTATAACGAAGAATTCTGGGAAAAGTATAATCACCAGGGTGAAAGGGTTGTTACAACACAAAAAGCTATGCACCATCATGACGACCCATTTCTTGGTTATGTAACGATCGACAACCGCCATTTTTACATACGAGAGCGGTCGCCTTACAAAAAGCAGATTAAGCCGGAAGACATTGAAAATGCAGAGGAATTTGATAAAGTATTGGAGGTATTTGGCGGCATTGCTGCGAAAGTTCATGCCCGTGCAGATGCAGATATTGAACAAGCTTTGTTAGATTATCACAGTGAAGAAGAAATTTTAAAGGCAATTGGAGACAGCTATGAAGCATTTTCTACACAGCTTGTATTTTTATCAAATGCTTACAAAGAGCGCGTTAAGCAGGACTATGTTTTGTTTTGCGGCTGGCTTAATTATAAGTTCACATAAAAACTGTCTGTCATAGGCAGTTTTTTTATGAAACTAGCTTTAACCCTATGACAGACAGGAGAATTAAGGAAAGAAATAAAATACGTTTTTTATCACGCGGTTCTTTGTATACAACCATACCAACGAGCGTACTGCCGGCGGTTCCTATGCCAGTCCAAACCGCGTATGCAGTCCCCATTGGAATAAACTGCATGGCGACCGATAAACAAATAAAGCTTAACCCAAAACCGCCGATTAGCATGGTCCAGGCCAAAGCAGTTTTTCGCTTGTTGACCATGGTAATTCCGGTAACACCGATTACTTCCAGCAAGCCGGCTACCACCAAAAGCAGCCACATCATGACAGATGCACATCCTTTTTATGTGTAGTAGTTTTCAAGCCTATTACACTGCAAAAAAGAACGCTGATTAAAGCAATTTTCAACCAGTTAAATGGTTCACCAAAATAAATCATCTCTAATAAAACTGTTCCAGCCGTTCCAAGACCGACAAAAACCGCATAAACTGTTGTAGCCGGCAACTCTTTTGAGCAATAAACAAGCACAAGAAAACTTATGATAATAGATAAGATGGTCAGCAGCCATTCAAATAAAGAATCAGCGTGCTTTAGTCCCGCAGCCCACCCCACTTCGAACAAACCCGCCAAAACGACCAAAAGCCATTTTATTTTCATTTGTTTCTATCCTTTCATCACGCTGTTCCAATAAAACCGCCATGCTGTTTCCAGCCGTTTTTCCGTTCGTTCACGAGTCCCGTAGCATAATTCTACAAAAACACTGTCAAGAATAACCGTATACATGGATGCTGCATCTTGAAGGTTGCCAGGACAGTTTTGCAGCAGCTTTTCTGCTTTTAATTCGAGAGCGTCAAGATACACATAATACCGCTGCAAGACGCTTTTTTTTAACGATTCCGGCGGGAAAAAAGAACTGGTGAGCAAAAAACGGAATAAAGCATCTTTTTCATAAAGGAAAAGGTAAGACTCAAGCAAAACATATAAATCAGTTGTTTTTTCAATGCGGGCCATTTCTGATTCGAAGGCATCATAAAGAAGAGATTCAAACAAGTGTTTTTTGCTTTTGTAATGAGCATAAATAGAAGGCTTTTTGATGCCGACTTTTTCGCTTATTTGTGCAAGCGACGTTCCAGCATAGCCATGCTCTGCAAAAAGAGCGGCAGCAGCCTGTTTAATTTTTTCTTTCAAAGAAAACACCTTCCTAACGTTCGTTAGTAAAAGATAGCATATTTTGATGGGGAAATCAAAAACCCCGCCATATAAAGGCGGGATTTCCATTATGTTGTATACTCTCCGTTAATTTTCACATAATCATAAGATAAGTCGCAGCCCCAGACGGTTGCGGATCCTGTGCCGTGCCCGAGTGAGATTTTAATTAAAACTTCCTTCGTTTTTAAATATTCCTCAAGTTCAGCGCGTTTATCCTCCGTCGGCTTGCCGTCTTTGAAAACATACATTTCATTAAAAGCGACGGAAACAGAAGAAGTGTCTATTTTATCCTCGGAATTTCCAATCGTTGACATAATTCGTCCCCAGTTAGGATCTTCACCGAAGATAGCCGTTTTAACAAGCGGGGAATTAACAATCGATTTGCCAATTTTTTTTGCGACAAGGTCAGTATCAGCGCCGGATACTTGAACTTCCACTAGTTTTGTTGCACCTTCACCGTCACGGGCGATTTCTTTAGCAAGCTCTATACAAATTTCAGTTAACGCTTTTTCAAATTCTTTTAAATCTACGCTGCCTGCAAGACCATTAGCCAGCATGGCTACTGTATCGCTTGTGCTTGTATCTCCGTCAACTGAAACACTGTTAAAAGAAACATCGACAGCTTTTTTCAGCATGCTTTGCAAATCAGCCGGTTCAATTTTGGCATCTGTTAAAATGTAACTAAGCATAGTTGCCATGTTTGGCTCAATCATGCCAGAACCTTTTGCCATTGCAGAAATGGTTACATTTCCTATTTTTCGCGTGCGGAATTTCGGGTATGTATCGGTTGTCATAATGGCTTTTGCTGATTGTTCCAGCCCATCTGCTGTTAACTGCTGTTTTAATCCAGGAACAGCAGAAATGATTTTTTCAACCGGCAGAGGAACACCAATAACGCCTGTAGAAGAAGGAAGAACGTCAGTTGCATTAATCGAAAGCTCTTGTGCTACAACTTCCGTTACTTTTACAGCATCTTGAAGCCCTTTTTCACCTGTTGCTACGTTTGCGTTTTTGCTGTTAACTGCAATTGCCTGCAAATAACCATCCGCTACATGTTTTTTGCCAATCACAATAGGCGCGCCGCAAAACTGATTTTTAGTAAACATCGCTGCAGCTGCAGCCCGGACTTCTGAATAAATAATGGTAAAATCAAGTGTATCGTCTTTAATGCCTGCATTGATGGAGCAAGACGTAAATCCTTTTGGAAAAGAGCTCAAAGAAAATCCCCCTAGCGTTAAATTTTATGTTTTTATTATACAACGGAAAAGCGCTTTACGGAAAGGGGATTTGAATAATTATTCAAATTTCATGAATATTTTAGCTTGACAACTTAAGAGAAATTAGTAAGATGGAAAGATAACATTGAATAGAGAGAGTGAAAAACCATGGTCGAAGTACGCAAAGCAAGGCTGGCGGATATGGAGCAGGTATTTGAACTCGTGAATCAATATGCAAATGAAGGGCTAATGCTGCCTCGAACAAAAGAATCACTCATTTTAAATTTGCAATCTATATTTGTTGCAGACGAAAAAGGAGAAATTCTTGGCATCGCAAGCCTTGCGATACTTGGTCACGACCTTGCTGAAATTCGTTCGCTCGGTGTAAAAGAAAAAGCGAAAGGACGCGGCATTGGTAAAATGCTCGTTGAACGAGTTGTTGAAGAGACGAAACAAATCGGTATTCCCAAACTTATTTCGCTTACTTATCAAGTTGCTTTTTTTAAAAAATGCGGCTTTGATATTATACAAAAAACAGAAATGCCTCAAAAAGTATGGACCGATTGCATTCATTGTCCCAAATTTACAAACTGTGATGAAATTGCAATGGCTATTCAAACGGCTTAGTGACCAATAAATCGGCTGCCTGGTAAGGGCAGCCGATTTATTTTTTTTGATGAGTCATTTTTTTGAAAAATGGGGTATAAAAAGCTTATACAGTTTTTCATAAGCAGATGACAGGAGAGATGGATAATGGAAAGAAATCGTACCATCATGCAATTTTTTGAATGGCACTTACCGGCGGATCACCAACATTGGAAGCGTCTTGCAGAACGCGTAAAAGAATTAAAAGATGTAGGATTTGGTGCCGTATGGATTCCGCCTGTTACAAAAGGCCAGAGCAAAGAGGATAATGGGTATGCTGTGTACGATTTGTTTGATCTCGGTGAATTTGATCAAAAAGGGACTGTTCCTACAAAATATGGAACAAAAGAAGAACTTGAAAAAGCGGTTCAAGCATGTCATGATGCCGGTTTGCATGTATATGTGGATATTGTCATGAACCATAAAGCAGGCGCGGATGAAACTGAAACATTCGCTGTGGTGG
>JAPSKG010000101.1 GCA_031177795.1 Domibacillus sp. | reverse complement strand
CACCTTTTTTCGCCAGTGATTCAACATATCCAGAAGCAAAACTGCTTGCTCCTAAATCTATGAATCTCGTTTTTTGCTTTGTGCCGTCTACTTGCAGTGTCCGCCCGATAAAAACCGCTGCTTCTGCGCGGGTAATCGTTTGCGAAGGTTTAAATACAGTAGGGGTAAAACCGCTGACAATCCTGCCCTCCGCTAAATAATTCACTTCTTTTAAAGCACGGTTAGGCACGTCTGTAAAGCTTGCTGCTTGAACAGACGGATTTAAACTAAAACAAGAAAAAATTATAAAAAAGGCCAGGACAGAAATTGTCAATTTTTTCACTATTTTTCCTCCATTCGAATAATAAGCCGTTTCAATTAAAAACTGGTTTGTTAGTCTTTTTTTTCATTTTAGCGTTTTTTTCTTCTCATTTATATTTCATTTTTGTTACAAACCATTTGAACGGCGTTCGAATGAAACAGCATATACATCCGGGCGAAAATGCAAAATAGGGTCGTCTGTACAGATAATTCCTTCAGGAACAATTGTTGGATCAAACATAATATTGTCATCCGGGTTTTTTATTTTTTGCTGAATTTCTAAATGACCAATAGCGATTTTGGTCCGATCTTCTGGCCAAAGCACTGTCGGATCATTAACAGGATCAGTTGATTCTCCAAGCGTGGCATACAATGTAAAAGTAATTGGCAGCTGTTGGTCAAGTTCTTCCTCCAAATAATTTGCCGGGTGAATAGCTGCTTCTTTTTTCGCTTTTAAACTAAACGGTGTTTCCGGCTTCCATTCATACTTGACCGGTTGTTTTTCGCCGTGCTTATTCACAAAGTAAAATGCATGGATAGGATAATAACAGCTTGTTGAATAACTGATGAACGGCCGCATATTTTTAATGATTCGCAGGGCCGCTTTGCTTTCCGGGTATTTTACAACCATGTTTATTATGTCTCGCAAACCTGGTTTGGCAGCTGCCAGGCGCAAAATTTCAACAAAGGCTTCCGGCGTTTTTGTTAAAAAAACAGGCACTGTTACACTAACAAGGTTGGTAATGCTGCCATCAGGCAATTGAAATTGCACGGACATTCCTTTAATGGGTGAGAGCACATCAGGGATTTTTAAATTGGAAGAGCTATCTGAAAGTCGAACAATTGACCTGGTTTTCTGTTTTTGAAGATGAACGGCTGTTGTAAAAGGCTTTGCCAGTCCCGTCGGAGTAAAAATCGCTTCATAATAAGCTCCTCTTGCATGGGCGCGCCGGTAGCCAGGATGTGCCCCAATTACTTTTTCAACCGAGTTAATGGCAGTTTCTGCAAGTGTCGATTTCTTTTTTTCCATGTTTCTTCCTCCTCTTTTCTTCATCTCATACCCAAAAAAGCCTTTATTGACCCAGTTTCGGTCAATAAAGGCTTTTTTAACCAACAGTCTTTTGCCAGTTGTTTTATAAGGCTGAAAAGCTACTGATATATTCATCGATAAGTTTTAATAATTTAACCATTTTCGTTCCCGCCTGCCGATGGATTGTTTATACTAATATAGGATTGAAACAATAAAGAGGGTGATAGGATGATTAGGACGGCAGCCGTTACAGTCGACCAAACTGTTTTGCGTGATGTACCGCTTGAAGAACTTCGCAAGGAACATATTCTTTGGTACTGGGTAGACTTAAATATGCCGACCGACCAGGAAACCAATGTTTTACATGATTTTTTTGCTTTTCACCCGCTTGCTATTGAAGACTGCCTTCATTTTATACAGCGGCCAAAGCTGGATTATTATGAGGATCATAACTTTATGGTTATTCAATCGGTCAATCAGCAAACATTATCCCCGGAAGAAATCGATATTTTCTGGTGTGCAAATTACATTGTCACCTTTCACCACAAGCAGTCTTTGGAAATTGATACCGTCTGGGAAAAGCTATTTGATACGAAAAAAAGTAAAAATCTAAATCCTGTCCAAATTTTATATCATCTTGTTGACAAAGTAGTCGATCAATTTTTCCCGAGTGTTTATCAAATTGAAGACAGCTTGATTCAGCTTGAAGCAGAAGATGCAGATCAATATAAAACAGATGACTTATTTGAAATTCGAAAAGAGCTGCTAAAGCTCCGGCGAATCATTTTTCCGATGAGAGAACTTTTATACCGCGTTTTAAACTCGGATCGAATTCAAGTTCCGAAAAAAAGCAAAGTTTATTTTAAAGATATTTACGATCATTTATTAATGCTGACGGAGCTTGTTGAATCAAACCGTGAGCTAACAAAAGATATGCGTGATAGTTATTTGTCGGTTAACTCTAACCGGATGAACAGCATTATGATGACACTAACCGTTATTACAACCATTTTCATGCCGCTCACTTTTATTGCCGGTATTTATGGCATGAACTTTGATTACATGCCCGAACTGCACTGGCGCTATGGTTATTTTATCGCGCTTGGTGTTATGGCTTGCATCTCAGTGGCCATGTTTATGTTTTTTTGGCGCAAAGGATGGTTTAAGCAAGATCACTAGCCGTATTTTTTTTGATGTGCTTTTTTTAACGTTACGTATTCTTTATCTTCGCGTGCCATTTTCCACTTTTCCTGGAAAATGGCCGCGGATTTAGCTTTTTGCTCGTCAATTTGCCGCTCGTTTACATTTTGGTTTTTATCGTATTTACGGCCGCCTTTATAGTTAGCGTACCGGCGTGCCCGCGTGTAGCCCATCTGCAAAAATTTCCTTGCCATATCCATTCCGACAAAATCGCCATTTTTTTTGTATTCAAGAAACATGTTGTAAATTTTTTCAGACGATTCTTTTGCAACCTCTGGTGTTTTAAAGCGCCAGTGAGGCAAGATTTCGCTTTTATAAGGCTGTACTAGCAAAACCCCCTGCTCTCCCCGGCCAACCCGGTATTTTTCCGGATTTTTTCTAAAATCGATTTGGTCAAAATCAAGCGAATAATCGAATGCCATTATTTTTCTCCTTTTTTCATTTGTTTCCCCGCTAAAAACAAAAAAAACACCCGGGCCTTTCTCTTTTTTTATGGCATAAAAAATGTTTAAAACCGCTTGATTGGTCAATAGTATAAAGTAAAAGAGGATGAAGGAGCATTGTCATGAAAAAAACTTCTTATACTTTTGCTTCTTTTTTGCTTACTGGAATGCTGGCCGCCGGTTGCGGAACAGATGAAAATGAACAGCCAATCCTGGACACTGAAACAGATACAATCGAAGAAAAAGCTCGTGATTTGCCGAATAAAATTGAAAACACGCAAAACATGCTTGTCAGACTAAACACACAAATAGATTCTTCCGAAAGCAATAAAGAAATTCAAAAAACGGGTGAAAGCCTGGAAGAACACTGGGGAATTATGAAAGAAGAAATTAAAGAACAATACCCTGACGATTTTGATGTAATTGAAGAAAATATGGAACCGCTTATTGAAGAAACACAAAAAGCCAGCCCTGATTTTAAAAAAATGAAAAGCTGGATTGAAAAATCCGATGCTTCATTAACATCTTTACGGGATAATGCAACAGAACCAAAAAAACAGGAAGAAGGGTAAATCATCTTTCAGCATTACAGAACAAAGGGGATGGCAACTTTGCTTAAAGCATTTACTGAAACGCACCAGCGCCCGTTTCCGCTTCCTTCTTTCCCCTGGATTGCAACTCAGCGCTGGGATTATATGCTTTTTGCCCATTGGCCGGTTCCAGCACATTTTTTAGCCGAGTATATACCGCCCGCTTTTGAAGTTGATTTATTTCAAAACAAAGCGTGGCTTAGCTTTGTGCCTTTTTTTGCCCGCAACACTCGCTTGCGCGGTTTTCCGCGTTTTCCTTTTTACCATTCTTATCTGGAATTAAATTTACGCACGTATGTGACTTACAAAGGGGTTCCAGGAATTTACTTATTAAGCTTGGATGCAAACAAATGGCCCGTCGTATCCGGAGCTAAAATCGCTTCTTTTCTTCCTTACTATCACGCAAAAATAAACTTGCGAATACAAGAAAAAAAGATCCACTTTAACGCTAAACGAAGTGATCCGGGAAAACCGGCAAAAACATTTGAAGCCGTTTACCAGCCTTTTTCTCCTATATTCATGCCGGAAAAAGGAAGCGTGGATTGGTGGCTGCTGGAACGCTATTGTTTTTGGCTTCAAAAAGGCCACAGCATTTATCGTGGAGACATTCACCATAGCCGCTGGAGAGCAGCGAGAGCCGAATGCTCAATCAAAAACAATACAATGGCTTCTTTTTTACCGTGCGATGTTTTTTCAGGGCAGCCACTATTTCATTTTTCCCACAAAAAAAATGTGTTTATCTGGCCATTAAAAAAAGTCAGATAAACACATTTTTGTTATTCTCCTGCAAAAACAATGTTTGTTTGTCTGCGGGCCTCTTCTGTGATTTGCAGCACTAGTTCACTTACATTCCGATAGTAATTGTATAGTTCCTGGTCGTTTAATTTAATTGCTGAAACAATCGCTTCAGCTTCATAAATCATATCGTTTTCTTCTTCCGCTTCAGCCAGCTGTTTTTTCTTTCCTGACAAACGCTCTGTCCATTCAATGCTTGAAATCGGCGCTACATGATCTATAACAATAGTGCCGTTTTCTCCGCTAATTTCGCCCGGCAAGTATGAATCTGTAATTTTTGAAAACATGGTCGTACACGTATGTGTCCCATAATCAAGAATAACCGAGCCACTCCCATCCACACCGGTCGGCAGCATTGTCACACGGGCTGCAATGTTTTTCGGCTTGCCGAATAATGAAACAGCTAAGCTGATCGGATACACGCCCAGGTCTACAAGCGCACCTCCTGAAAACTTCGGAGAAAAAATATTCGGCTCTTCGCCTGCCAATACATTATCGTAACGTGATGAATATTTCATGTATTGAAAAAACGAATGGCGAATTGGCCCAAGGCTCTTTATTGCTTTTTTTAAGCGAGCGTGGTTCGGCGTGTATAAGTTCCGGAATGCTTCAAACAAAAAAACACCGTTTTCATCCGCTGTTTTAAACGCTTCTGTTAATTCTTTTGTTGTGGAAAACATTGGCTTTTCGCAAATAATATGTTTTTTGTTTTTGATTAAAAACATCGCTTGTTCAAAGTGAAGAGAATTCGGTGATGCAATGTAAACAAGATCGATATCTTCTTTTTTCGCCAGTTCCTCCAAAGAAGTAAATATTTGCGGTGCGCCTAATTTCTCTGCTTTTTCAGCCGAACGGGAAAAAGCGCCGGCAAAATTCAAGGCTTCCGTTTTAGCAATTGCTTCGATAAAACGCTTTGTGATCATGCTGGTTCCAATGGTTGCAAGATTCATGTAACTAACTCCTTTATTTATAAAAGTTGGTTTATCCGTTTTTACCGTTTTATCAATTTCTTCAAAAACACTGGAGAAAAAACTAATTATGATTATTTTACCACTCCTGCCTCATGGTTCAACTAAGTATGCAAGCAATCCTTTTGTTTCTTTTGCCCTGCCATACAGTACATATACAATTACTTGTTTAGCCTGTTTGCCTCATGTACATTTCTTTGTCCGCTCTATATAATGGGTAAAAAAACATGTACAGACTTATATGATTTATACTGTCTAAAAATATACTGTAAAATTGAAAGGAGAAAGCAAAAAATGGGTCATGTTTGCGCTAAAAGCTTTAATTGTGAAAAAGAGTTAACTTTAGCTGTAATTGGCGGAAAATGGAAAATGTTGATTTTATGGCATTTAGGAAAAGAAGGAACAAAACGTTTCAATGAATTAAAAACCCTCATGCCTGGCATTACACAGCGCATGCTCGTTAACCAGCTGAGAGAACTTGAATCTGACTTTATTGTACATCGGGAAGTTTATCCGGTTGTTCCACCAAAAGTAGAGTATTCTTTAACCGAACAAGGAAAAACATTGATGCCAATTTTAGAATCGATGTACAGCTGGGGGAAAAACTACAAATCCTTTATTGAAGAAAACCGCCCAGAACCTGAGATGAAAATAAGCATAACCGAATAAATGCTAAAAAAACCCGCAGACTAAAAATCTGCGGGTTTTGCTTTTCTTTGCTTTCTCTCGCCTCCCACAGTATACTTTTTAGCACTATATGCTTTAAAAGTGCGTACTTCTTTTTTGGTAAACATCTGTTTACAATGAACTAGACACAAAACAAAAAGGAGAGAAACAAATGAAATTACAACTGGCACTGGATTTGGTTAACATCCCGGAAAGCATTGAACTTGTAAAAGAAGTACAGGAACATATTGATATAGTGGAAATTGGAACACCAGTCGTAATTAATGAAGGGCTTCATGCGGTTAAAGCAATGAAAGAAGCGTTTCCTGATTTAACTGTTCTTGCCGATCTTAAAATTATGGACGCAGCAGGTTATGAAGTATCTCAAGCGGCATCTGCGGGAGCTGACATTGTGACTATTTTGGGCCAGGCAGAAGATGCATCCATTAAGGGAGCAGTAGAAGAAGCAAAAAAACAGGGAAAACAAATTCTTGTGGATATGATCGCAGTAAAAGACATTAAAACACGCGCACAGGAGTTAGATAATCTTGGCGTTGATTACATTTGTGTACACACGGGCTATGACTTGCAGGCAGTCGGCCAAAACTCTTTTGAAGATCTGCATACAATTAAAAGTGTTGTGAAAAACGCTAAAACGGCGATTGCCGGCGGCATTAAACTGGAAACTCTTCCGGAAGTTATTAAAGAGCAGCCGGATCTTGTTATTGTTGGCGGCGGCATTACAAGCAAAGACGATAAAAAAGCTGCTGCTGCTGAAATGCAAAAATTAATCAAAGAAGCGGTTCATGCTTAATGACGAAGCAGCTAGAACGCATCTTGCATGAACTTCAAACAACCGCGGCTTTAATCCGGGATGAGGAAGCTGAACAACTTGTCAACGGCATACTTAACGCAAAAAAAGTGTTTGTTGCCGGTGCAGGGCGTTCCGGCTTTATGGCCAAATCGTTTGCAATGCGCATGATGCATGTCGGTCTTAACCCGTATGTCGTAGGTGAAACGGTGACTCCAAACTTGGAAGAAGGCGACATCTTTATCATTGGCTCCGGTTCTGGAGAAACAAAAAGCCTTATTGCCATGGCAGAGAAAGCAAAATCGATCGGGGCAGTAGTGGCAGCTGTTACGATCGTTCCAGCTTCCACTATCGGCGAATTGGCTGATATCGTTGTGGAAATCCCGGCACAAACAAAAGCCGGGGACGATACCGGAAACAAATCCATTCAGCCGATGGGCTCTTTGTTTGAACAAAGCCTGCTTCTTTTTTATGACTCTGTTATTTTACAGTTCATGGAGAAAAAAGGAATGGACTCCGATAAAATGTACGGCCGCCATGCAAATTTAGAATAGAAACCATCGTTTTATATGGATAGATTAAGTTTAGTGAGCGCTGTTCTTTAAAAGAACAGCGTTTTTTTCACTTTAAAAATTCATTAGTTCAGGTTGAAAATAAGAGGAAAGACTGACTCTTTTTTAGAATAATACTTCTCCTGCTGGGTAAAAGTAAACTATTCCATTTACAGGAGGTTTTTTCATGAGAGCAGTCACGTATCAAGGTATGAAAAACGTACAAGTAAAAAATGTAGAAGACCCGGCCATTCGAAAAAAAGATGACATAATTGTACGAATTACATCAACGGCGATTTGCGGATCAGACCTTCATCTCTACAGTGGTGCCATGCCCCCTGCAGAGGAAGATTTTGTTATTGGCCATGAACCAATGGGCATTGTAGAAGAAATTGGTTCAGAGGTAACCAAAGTAAAAAAAGGCGATCGGGTTGTTTTGCCTTTTACAGTAGCATGCGGCCATTGTTTTTACTGCAGCAATCAAATGGAAAGCCAATGTGACAACTCCAACGCAAACCCTCATATGGATGCAGGCGGCTATTTTGGTTACACGGAGCGCTACGGGAACTTTCCTGGAGGACAAGCCGAGCTTTTGCGTGTCCCGTTCGGGAACTTTATGCCATTTGTTATTCCTGAATCGTGTGAGCTTGAAGATGAAGCTCTTTTATTTTTGTCTGATGTTCTTCCAACTGCTTATTGGAGTGTGGAAAATTCCGGAGTAAAAGCAGGCGATACTGTTGT
>JAPSKG010000001.1 GCA_031177795.1 Domibacillus sp. | reverse complement strand
CTCCATTTGACTTTTTCCAGGGTTTTGGTTCTTACTGGGAAAAGCAAGGCTGGGGACGGATCGGCCATCAGCTTGAAGATTTGTTTAAGCGCTTGTTTTCTTTTTTAAAAGAAGTGTATCCGGAAAATGCCAGCTCTGTTGAAAGCATTATGAAATACGATTATTTAAATAACCAGCGTTATAAACCGAGAAAGCCATGGTGGGATTCTTTTTTGGACTCTTCAGAACGGGCAGCTGTATATAAACTGCTGCTTGAAAATCCATTGGCTGCCGGAGAAGCTTTTGCGTCGCTTCAGCTTCAAGAAAAAGAGCTGTATAAACATACTGTTGTAGAACCTGTCCAAATGATGAAACAAGACGGCCAATGGGTTGTATCGCCCGGCTACCTGCTTGCTAATTTCGATCCAGCCGGTGCTGGCTCTTCTTTGTTTTTCATTTCAAAAAAAGCGATCCAGCTTCATATTTAAAAGCAGAAAGCAGTGAACCAAAATACGGGTTCCCTGCTTTTTAGTTTTTATAAAGCCGGGCACGCAAATAAAATGAAAAGGCATCATCTTTTTTCCCCATTATGTGCCGGGTGATCAGCTTTGACAGCAAAAGGCTGGTAACGGTGCCGTTTCCACCATAAGCAAGCAAAAAATAGCTGTTTGGAAATTGTTCATACCGGCCGATAACCGGCAGGCTGTCCGGTGTGTTTGCAAACAACCCGCTCCATTTATACTCTGCGTGAATGTGATTTTGTAAAGGCGGAAACCATTTTTCTAGTTCTTTAATTAACTGAACTTGTTTGGCCTCTAGTTTCCGGTCAGTTTTTTTAAGATACATTACCTGTTCATCCAATCCTCCTATAATAATACGTTTATCAGCCGTTGTGCGAGCATAAAAGTACGGACGGGCTGTTTCCCAAATCATTATTTTTTCTTTCCAAAAAGACAAATCCAAAATTGGATTTGTCACAATAGCGTATGTTCTATTAATCACTACGTCTTTTTCTTTTTTTGTTTCCTGCGCTTCATATCCTTGAGCAAAAATAACTTTTTTTGCTTTAATTATATAACCGCTTTTTGTTAAAAACTCAACGCTTTTATTACTGGCTTTTTTTACAGTCACTTCCGTTTGCTCAAAAACTTTCACACCTGCATGGGCGGCAGCGGAAATCAGTCCATGAGTTAACTTGTATGGATTGATTTCTGCATCTCCGGTTGTAATAAGCGCTGCCGGGCGGGTAAATGGCACCCATTCTGTCATTTCTCTTTTATCTGCGTACTGTACATTAAATTTTGCTTTTTTCAGTGCTTCATACTCGAGCTGTATTGTTTTTTGATCTTTTTCACTGCTTGCGAAAAACAAGCTTTTACGCATTACCAGGTCAGGATTTATCGGCAGTTGTGGAATAATTTGATTGTTAAGCCGTACAATCGTTTTGCAGCACCGTTTATAGTGTTCAACTGCTGCTTTTTCTCCAAAAGCCTGGATAGCCTGGTGTAACAGTTGATCGCTGGAAAACTGCAGAAGTCCTGTGTTTGCACTGGTGCTGCCTGCTGCTACTCTTTCCTTCTCAATTAATATAACGTTTAAGCCAGTGTTTTTCAGTTCGTAAGCACAGCATGCACCTGATACACCAGCCCCAACAATTAACACATCGCACTCCAGATTTTTTTCCACGCATGAGTAAGAAGGCGGGTTACAAAGCAAATCCGGCCAGTAAACGTTTCCTGATCTTAAGTCCATCATCATACCCTCTTTTCTCTTTATACTATCTTCTCACCTGCTGCGAGTTATGCGCTTTTTCAAAGAAAAACGCTTCGAACTGTTTTGTTCGAAGCGTTTTTTTTAACCTCCTTGGTTTCCAAACTTTTTTCCCGATCCTTTTGCCCTTGCTACAAGATAACCACCGGCTGCAATGCCGATCAATACTAACCAAAAAATCAACTTCCACGGCTTAGATTCCGGAAAATGTTCATCCAGTACAGCGAGCGCCGGATGTGCCAGCGTAAAAACAGCAAGCTTAACACCTACCCAGCCCACAATTAAAAACGCTGCAGTCTCAAGCGTTGGATATTTCTGCAGCAAGCGCACAAACCATGTAGCTGCAAAGCGCATAATGACTACTCCTATAAACCCGCCCAGAAACATAACAAGAAATTGACCGGAGTCGATACCGCCAATTTGCCCCCACCCGGTTTTCGGAAGGGTAACAGCAAGAGCAACAGCTGCAAGCATGGAGTCAATCGCAAACGCAATATCGGCCACTTCAACCTTTAATACTGTCATCCAAAAAGAAGATCCTTTTGTTTCTTGTGCCAGCCCATGCCCTTCAATTTTCTCACCTTTTTCTTTCCATTGCTTATACAAATGGCTAAAGCAAATAAAAAATAAGTACAGGGCACCGATTGCCTGCACCTGCCAAACTTGTACAAGAAGCGCAATAAGAAACAAAGCAGCGAGTCGAAATAAAAGTGCTCCCAGAAGACCATAAAACAGGGCTTTTTTCTGTTCTTCTTTTGGCAAATGCTTGACCATGACAGCCATTACTACAGCGTTGTCGGCCGCGAGAATTCCTTCCAGCAGAATCAAGACCGCGAGCACCCAGCTGTATTCAAGCAACAGGGCAGTATCCATTTCCTTCTCTCCTTCCAGTCACTTTATACCTTTCCATTCCCACACTAAAACATGCACTTAGAAAACAAAAAAGCGAGACCTCTGCCCTGGTTACAGGCAAAGGTCTCGCTAAGCATGTTTTTCTTCATGCCAGCAGCACCGATGGATAGCTTGTTGCTTTATCCATGAAATGACGGCCCTGCTTTAGGTTTCCACCTAACGCTACTCCCCTTCGACTTTTCGTCAAAGAAATATTGTTTTCTTGTATATCATTATACTTACTCATTTTTTTCTTGTAAACGATTTTGCCGCCTTGTTTGCCGATCAAACAAGCTAAACACAACTGGAATAACAAACAAAGTCAGAAATGTACTTGAAATTAACCCGCCGATCACGACAATTCCCATCGGCTGATTGATCTCGGTGCCATCTCCAATTCCAGAGGCAAGCGGAACAAGGCCAAGGATTGTTGTTAAACAAGTCATTAAAATGGGGCGAACACGATCTTTTACCGATTGAACAATGGCTTCTGCACTATTTAACCCTTCCCTCTTCCGCTGTAAAATATAGTCCACAATGACAATCGCATTGTTTACAACTATACCGACAAGAATTAATATTCCAATAACTGCTGGAATACTAAGAGGAAGTTTTACTACAAGAAGTGAAAGCGACACGCCGACAATCATAAGAGGCACTGTAAACATAATAACAAATGGATACTTAAATGATTCGTACTGCGCGGCCATCACAATATAAACCAGAATAACTGCCAGAATAACTGCCAGTATCATATCGTCTTTTGAGTTATTTAACAGCTCCTGGTCGCCGCTATATGAAATACTTGTTTCATCGGGCAATTTTAAGGATTCAATTTTTTTATCCACCTTTTCAGCCACATCACCTAAATTTGTTTCCGTGGCATATGTTACAGTAAATTGAACGGCGTCCTGCCCTTCAATATGGCGAATGTTAACAGGACCATTTGCTGTTTTGATAGTTGCAATTGTTTCTAAAGCAACAAAGTTTCCGGACGGGGTTTTCACAAGCATTTTTTTCAGCCGTTCAAGATTGGCTGTTACACGTTCATCATATCGCACATACACCGTTTTTACTTCCGATGATTTTTCCTCAATAATCTGTGTGGCAAAAACCCCACGAGTTGCATCATTCACAATCTGGGCCACCTGAGCCGGAACAAAGCCAGCTTTTTGGGCTTCCTCACGATTAACAGTTATTTGAATTTCCTTCGCTGTTTCATCACGGTCCGTATGTACATCCAAAACCCCATCAATGGTTTTCAATTTTGTTTGAATGTTTTCTACTGTTTGCTCAAGGCGAGATTTATCTGCATCTCTAACGTTGAATGTCAGTGTTTGTGGTGAACTGCCTGAAGCGGACTGAAGATTAAACGTTACTTCTGCTGTTTTGTTAACCGAAAAAGCAGCTGCTTCTGCTGATGGTTCCACTTTTTCCACAAATTCAAAAATAGACTGCTCTCGCGCTTTTGTCATTTTCACATACAACTCTGCTTCGTTTGCTTCCCCAGTTCCTCTAAAGGCTTCTTCCTGGGTTGATCCAATTAAGCTTACATATACTTGAGTATCATTTTCTTCGGCAAGAACTTTTTCTACTGCTTCCACTACTTTATTTGTTTCTGCAAGCGATGTACCTTCTTCTGTTTCAACACGCACTGTAACAAACCCTTCATCTGTCGGAGGCAAAAATTGTGTTCCAACTGTTGTAAGCCCAAAAACACCGCCTGCCAGCAAAACAAAGGCCACTAAAAGAACGATTGCACGATGAGAAAGTGACCACCTGACAGCTTTTTCAAATACAACAAAGCGGCGCGATGTTTGCCTCTTGCGCTCTACATCTTCAGGTATTGCGGTTAAAAAGCGGCTTGCCATCATAGGAACAACTGTTAAAGACACAACAAGCGAAGCAAGCAAGCTAAAAGAAATGGTTAACGCAAACTCTTTGAAAATTTGTCCGAGAATGCCTGAAAGAAAAACAACCGGTAAAAAAACAGCAACTGTGGTCAAGGTAGAAGCTGTAACAGCTGCACCCACTTCTTTTGCACCATCATAAGCAGCTGTTTTCGGGCTTTTCCCCATCGATAAATGACGGTAAATGTTTTCAATGACAACAATGGCATTGTCAACGAGCATACCAATCCCGAGAGCAAGAGCGCCAAGTGTCATAATGTTTAAGTTGAAACCAGCAAAATACATTAGCACAAATGTGATAATAACCGAGTAAGGAATGGCAACGCCAATAATAAGCGGGCTTTTCACATTGCGCAAAAAGAAAAAAAGCACGACCATTGCCAGTATACCGCCTACGATCAGTGAATTACCAATGTTGCCAATGGCCAGGCGAATGTAATCACCTTGATCAAATAAAATATCCGCCTGCACCTCTTTATATTGACTGCTTTCCATCAATTCATCCAATTTCTCTTGAAATGCTTTTGATACTTCTGCTGTGTTAGCGTCTGATTCTTGAAGCACACTAAACAAAACCGCGGGCCGGTCGTTAGCTCTCGTGATCGTATTTTCGTTAAAAGGCTTTACTTCAACAAAAGCAACATCACCAACTGTTATCTTTTCTCCTGTTAACGGGTTAACAGTGATCGTTAAGTTTTTTATTTCCTCTGTTGAGGTTAACTGACTAATCACACGGGTCGTCAGCGTTTTCCCATCAGATTCAATTGTATTTCCGGGAAGTGATACATTGTTTGCTTGAATAATCTGGACAACATCCGCTTGCCCCAATCCGTATTCTTCAAGCTTTTTTTCATTTAATTCAATCAGCACATCTTCTGCTGTAATGCCCGTGACTGAAACGTTCGCGACACCCTCAACAGCAGACAAGTCTGTTTGAAGAACCTCGGAAAGCTGCTCAAGACTTTTTTCATCATTTGACTGAAGCGACAGCTGGATGATAGGAAATTGGGATGGATCAAATTTTAAAAATTGAGGCTCTCCCGCCCCTTCTGGCATAGGCGTCTGGCCAATTCTTTGCAATACGTCGTTTTGCACATCATCAATATCCGTGCTCCAAGAAAATTCAAGAAAAATAAAATTTGATCCTTCCTGCGATGTAGACGAAATACTGTCAATGCCAGGAAGTGTTGATAAACTTTTTTCCAGCGGTTTTGTAATTTTCTCTGATACTTCTGTTGGCCCTGCCCCTTCATATGCTGTAACCACAGCCGCAAATGGCGGATTTAGCTCTGGAATTAATTTTAATGGAATACGCGTAAGCGAGACAATTCCAAGAATGATAACTAAAAACATCACGACTGTTGTAAAAACAGGCCTGTCAATGGAAAACTTGCTTACTTTCAACTTGCTTCCCCCTCTATTGATCACATTGCTGTTATTTAACTATACCGAATTTTCTTGCTTAAAAACAAATTCAAAGCTTTCCATATAAAAACCTCTCTTTCATTAATGAAAAAGAGGTTTTGTTAGGTTATCCCATTAAGTTGTATAAACGAATGTTCTCATGTTTGTCCTGGAACCAGCGAAGAGCAAAATCATTTTCAAATAAAAAGACAAGCTTTCCTGCACGGTCACGGACAAGTGTGCTTCTTGATGATGACATAGCATCCGTAATGTCTTCTTCGTTTTCAACCCACCGTGCAATTTTTGAACCAATCGGCTCCATTCTAACTTCAGAATTGTATTCGCCTAACATCCGGTGTTCAAACACTTCAAATTGCAGCTGTCCCACAGCTCCAAGAATGTATTCTTCCGTCCGAACCGTTTTATACATTTGAATGGCACCTTCTTGAACAAGCTGTTCAATCCCTTTATGAAAGCTTTTTTGCTTCATGACATTTTTTGCTGCAACTTTCACAAATAGTTCCGGCGTAAATTGCGGAAGTTTTTCATATTGAAAAACAGGTTTGCCTCCTGTTAGGGTATCGCCAATCTGGTAGTTTCCTGTGTCGTAAAGCCCAATAATATCTCCGCTTACCGCTTCATTTACCGTGCTGCGGTCGTCTGCCAGAAATTGTGTAGACTGAGACACCTTTGTTGTTTTTCCAGTTCGGGCAAGAGTAACAGACATACCTCTCTCAAATTTCCCTGAACAAATGCGAAGGAATGCAATACGGTCCCGGTGAGCCGGATTCATGTTTGCCTGAATCTTAAAAATAAATCCTGAAAATTGCTCGCTTAACGGATCAATTTCACCAACATCTGCTTTACGCGGCTGCGGTGCCGGAGCAAACTGCAAGTATGTTTCCAAAAATGTCTGCACACCAAAATTAGTCAATGCACTACCAAAAAAGACCGGAGACAATTCACCTGAATTAATTTTTTCACGAGAAAAATCATTGCCTGCTTCTTCTAAAAGCATGATATCCTCCATTGCTTCTGTGTAAAGAGAAGACTGCTTAATCGGATGGTCAACAGCAATATGCCCCTTTTCATCAAGCGGCAAAAAGCGATCTGCTTCTTCTGTCCGGAATTGCTCAACACGTTTGTTGTATCGGTCGTAAATACCAAAAAATTCCTTACCCATACCGATCGGCCAATTCATCGGATAAGATTGAATCCCAAGCACTTCTTCAAGCTCTTCCAAAAGCTCAAGCGGCATTTTCCCCTGGCGGTCTAATTTATTAATGAACGTGAAAATCGGAATGCCGCGCATCCGGCAAACTTTAAACAATTTTAACGTTTGAGCTTCGATTCCTTTAGCGGCATCTACAATCATTACTGCGCTGTCTACTGCCATAAGCGTGCGATAGGTATCTTCTGAGAAGTCTTGATGGCCCGGTGTATCCAAAATATTAACGTTAAACCCATTGTAAGCAAATTGCATAACAGAAGATGTAACCGAAATTCCCCGTTGCTTTTCAATTTCCATCCAATCTGATGTAGCAAATTTCCCGGATTTTTTCCCTTTTACCGTTCCGGCATCGCGAATGGCTCCTCCAAAAAGAAGCAACTTTTCCGTCATAGTTGTTTTTCCCGCATCCGGATGGGATATGATTGCAAAGGTACGTCTTGATAATACCTCGTCTTTAAATGCTGTCATACTTTATCTTCCTTTCTTTTCTTACACCTTTATATTCTGTTAATTCAGACTATATATATAAGTAAGTATTGTTTTAATTTTACTTCTTTTTTCAAACTGTTGAATAGCCGACGGTGTTAATTATAAACTAGTCAGATGTGGTTGTATAATTAAAATTCAAGGAGTTGTTTTGATGGGATTTTTATGGGGGCTGCTGGGAATAGCAGTTATTCTCAGTATCGGTTTTCTTTTTTCCTCTAACAAAAAGCGAATTAATTGGCGAACTGTTTTCAGCGGCCTTGCTTTTCAGCTTATTTTTGCGTTTATGGTCTTAAAATGGGAATTTGGCCAGAGCCTGCTTCTGAAGCTGACAGAAGTAGTAAATGCTATTACTGGCTATGCAAACGAAGGAATCAATTTTTTATTCGGCGGCCTTTACACTGAGCAGTCCGGGATTACATTCATATTTGCTTTAAATGTTTTACCCGTAGTTATTTTTTTCTCTGCATTAATTTCTGTTTTATACTACTTAAAAGTTATGCAATTTTTTATTAAGATTATCGGCGGGACTTTGTCTAAAATTTTAGGTACAAGAAAAGCAGAGTCCATGTCAGCAGCTGCTAACATTTTTGTCGGGCAGACAGAAGCGCCTCTTGTTATCAAGCCGTATATTTCTAAAATGACCGAATCGGAACTTTTTGCAGTTATGACTGGCGGCCTTGCTTCTGTTGCCGGCTCCGTTTTAGTAGGCTACTCGCTTTTAGGAGTTCCACTTGAATATTTACTCGCAGCTAGTTTTATGGCGGCACCAGCAGGTCTTGTTATGGCGAAACTGTTTGTTCCTGAAACAACAGATGAACCGGAATCGGCAGAATTTAAAATGGAGTCCGATACAGATGCAGCCAATGTCATTGATGCAGCAGCAAAAGGAGCGGCTGTCGGCTTGCAGCTCGCTTTAAATATTGGAGCGATGCTTTTAGCCTTTATTGCCATTGTGGCCATGCTTAATGGCCTTCTTGGGTTAATTGGCAGCTTTTTTCAATTTAAACAACTTTCACTTGAGCTGATTCTTGGTTTTATATTTGCTCCATTGGCTTTTGCAATTGGTGTGCCCTGGGAAGAAGCTGTGCAAGCTGGTAACTTTATCGGGCAAAAACTTGTTATAAATGAATTTGTTGCTTATTCAAACTTTGCTCCAGAAATTGAAAACTTATCTGACAAAACGGTTGCCATTGTAAGCTTTGCCCTGTGCGGCTTTGCCAACATATCTTCCCTTGCCATTTTGCTTGGAGGATTAGGAAGCCTGGCTCCATCGCGACGCAATGACATTGCGCGCCTTGGCCTTAAATCTGTGCTGGCTGGAGCTCTTGCTTCTCTATTAAGTGCCGCCATTGCCGGTATGCTTATTTAATTTTTAAAAACAAAACATGCAGTTAACATAACTTGCTAGACGGGAAGGCTTTTTGCCTTCTCTTTTTTCTTTGCAGAATTTATAGAAAATTCAAAATAAAATTTTCTTGACTTTTTTGGTTTTATCTCTCTCATGTGGGGAATACATAAACCATCAAGGCATTACAATTTACTTCTTAGGAGGAAACACACTATGGAATTTATTCTTTTCTTAATTATCGGCGGAATTATCGGCTGGCTTGCTGGACTTATTTTAGGCAAGGACATTCCAGGAGGAATTATCGGAAACATCATTGCCGGTATTATCGGTGCCTGGATTGGCGGAGCTCTTCTTGGCGATTGGGGTCCTTCAATCGGCGGAATGGCTATTATTCCAGCTTTAATCGGTGCAGTGATTCTTGTAGCTCTTGTAAGCTTTATCTTGAAAAAAATGCGCCACGCGTAATTTCTAAAAAAAACGTCATCCAAAATAGGATGACGTTTTTTTTCGTTAATATTCAAAAGCTTGTTCAAAATCCCGAATCAAGTCATCTGGCGATTCAAGCCCAACAGAAAGTCTGAGAAGACCTCCGGTAATGCCGCGTTTATCACGCTCTTTTTCCGGCATTGCCGCATGAGACATTTTTGGCGGATAAGATAAAATGGATTCTACTGCGCCGAGACTTACTGCAAAAACCGGAATTTTTACATTCGCGCTAAAGCGGCGTACCGCTTCTTCATCTTCCAGCTCAAAAGACAATACCGCCCCGCCTCCTGTTGCCTGACGAAAGTGAACAGCATGCCCCGGATGTGATACAAGACCCGGGTAATACACATTTTTTACTTTTGGATGGGAAGACAAATAATGTGCAATTTCAGCTGCTCCTTTTTGTGACTGCTCCATCCGGACAGCCAGCGTCTTTAATCCTCGCAGAACAAGCCAGCAATCTTGAACTCCAAGAACCGCGCCAAATGAATTTTGAAGCGCATAAAACTTGCCTGCAAGCTCTTCATCCTTTGCTACAGCAAGTCCGGCGAGTACATCGCTGTGCCCGGATAAAAATTTTGTTGCGCTATGCAAAACAAGATCTACACCAAGCTCAATAGGCCTCTGCAAATAAGGAGTTAAAAATGTATTATCCAAAAACGTCAGGCAGCCATGCGCTTTTGCCAGTTTTACTATCCCTTCAATATCCGTTATTTTCAACAGCGGATTTGATGGTGTTTCCATATAAATTACTTTTGTATTTGGCCGGATTGCTTTAGCTACTGCATCTAAATCTGTCATATCCACAAAAGTGTGCTCAATGCCAAATCGAGTTAATACCGCCGTGACCATCCGGAAAGTGCCCCCATATACATCCTCGGTTACCACTACATGGTCGTCTTTTGAAAGCAAAAGAAACGCAGTGGATATAGCGGCCATGCCTGAGGCAAAAGCAAACCCTCGGACGCCGCCTTCAAGTTCAGCAATGGCGGCTTCAAGTGTTTCACGTGTTGGATTGCCTGAACGGCTGTAGTCATATTGCCCAAATGAATCAAAATCGGACTGATGAAAAGTAGAAGCATGCTGAATTGGCACGCTGACCGCTCCTGTAGCCGGATCAAATTTATGTTCATTATGAAGCAGTTTTGTTTGAAATGTATAGTCGCTCATCCAATCATCCTTTCATTTTTTCAAAAGCTTGCTCAAGATCTGCAATTATGTCTTCTGCATGCTCAACCCCAATTGAGAAGCGCAACAACCGGTTACAAACGCCGTTAGCAATGCGGATTTCTTCCGGGATATCCATGTGCGTTTGCGTAGCGGGATAGGTAATAAAACTTTCAATGCCTCCCAGGCTTTCAGCAAAAGAAATGAGCTGCATGTTTTGTAAAAACGGATTTACCCATTTTTCCGATTTAACACGGAAAGAAAGCATGCCTCCTTTTCCCGGGTATAGAACATCTAAAATATCATCATGGGATTCAAGAAATGCTGCAACTTTTTGAGCGTTTTCTGTATGCTGCTTCATGCGCAAGCTTAATGTTTTCATCCCGCGGACAAGAAGCCATGAGTCAAACGGAGATAAAACCGCTCCAATTGCGTTTTGGAATTCAAACACTTTTGCTGAAAGCTCTTTGCCTTTTACTGCAACAAGGCCAGCAAGCACATCGTTATGTCCGCCTAGATACTTGGTGGCACTGTGAAGCACAATATCTGCCCCTTGTTCAATTGGCCGCTGTAAAACAGGAGTGTAAAATGTATTGTCGACAATTAAAAGCAAGTTGTGTTCTTTGGCAAACGAAGCAACAGAAGCAATATCGGCTTCTTTCATCAATGGGTTTGTCGGCGTTTCAAGAAAAATGGCTTTTGTTTTTTCAGATACTTTCTTCTTTGTTTCTTCTATATCCTCAAAATTGTCATATGTAAAATCCAGCCCATACTTTTTCCAGCCTTTTTCAAATAAACGGTATGTACCGCCATACAAGTCAGCTGAAACTAAAAATCCATCTCCTGGCTCGAACAAAGATAAAAGAGTGTGAATCGCTGCCATACCTGAAGAAAATGCAAAACCTGCATCTGCTCCTTCTAAATCTGCAATGGCTTTTTCAACTACTTCACGTGTTGGATTTCCCGTACGTGTATAGTCGTAACCTGTTGACATTCCAATTCCTTCGTGCCGGTAAGCAGTTGAAAAATAAACCGGAGGATTTACTGTTCCTGTCGGATTATTTGTTCGGTTTCCAATTTGTGCAAGTTTTGTTTCAATATTTTTCATTACAATCGCTCCTTTTTATAAAAAAAACAAGCCTCCTGAGAAGAAGGCTTGTTTTTACACTTCTTCTCATCTACCGGACGGTGTCAGCCCGCTGGATTTAGCACCTTTGCCAAAAAGGCAGGTTGCTGAAGCATCATCGGGCCAGTCCCTCCGCTTCTCTTGATAAGGATTGTTTAATTTTTTCTTATTTTTTAAATGTACAGGAAAATGAGAACAATGACAACCTTTTTATCATTTCTATTTATTCGGGACATTTTTTGCCCAATTGTATTTACAATCTTTTCAAAAAGCGTTACAATACAACAATAAATTTTCTGAAAATTTAATGATTTCTGTTATCCAATACATTAAATTTTCAATTTTAATTGCCGTAAAGCAGAGGAGAGGGAAAAGAAATGAAAAACTTAAGGGAAGAAGCACTTGAAATTCACCGGCACAACCAAGGCAAGCTAGAAACATCAGCAAAGTTAACAGTCAGCAATTTAAAGGAGCTAAGTTTAGTTTATTCTCCAGGAGTGGCTGAGCCTTGCCTTGAGATCCATGAAAAACCCGAAACAATATACGATTATACAATGAAAGCAAATACGGTTGCTGTTGTGTCTGACGGCTCAGCAGTTCTGGGTCTTGGCAATATCGGTGCAGATGCTTCTCTTCCCGTTATGGAAGGAAAAGCAATTTTATTTAAAAATTTTGGCGGTGTTGATGCTTTTCCAATTTGTATTAATTCAAATGATCCCGAAGATATTATTAAAACCGTTAAATTAACAGCTTCTACTTTTGGCGGTATTAATCTAGAAGATATTAAGGCGCCAAATTGCTTTGTTATCGAAGAACGTTTAAAGCAAGAAATGAACATTCCTGTTTTTCATGACGATCAGCATGGAACAGCCATTGTTACAATAGCTGGTTTAATTAACTCCTTGAAAATTATTAACAAGTCTTTTGAAGAAATTAAAGTTGTCATTAATGGAGCTGGCGCAGCTGGAATAGCCATTGCCAAGTTACTTTCCAGCTTTGCAGTAAAAGATATTATTATGTGCGACACTAAAGGAACAATTTATGAAGGAAGAACGGCTGGAATGAACCCAATCAAAGAACAAATTGCTTCTTTTACAAACCGCAAAAAATTAGCGGGGTCTCTCGAAGAAGCAGTAAAGGGCACAGATGTTTTTATCGGTGTATCAGTTGCGGGCGCTTTAACTCCTGAAATGGTTCAAACTATGAATGCAGATCCAATTGTTTTTGCTATGGCAAATCCAAATCCGGAAATTTTACCCGAGGAAGCTAAAAAAGCAGGTGTGCGCATTATCGGCACCGGACGTTCAGATTTTCCTAACCAGGTAAATAATGTACTTGCTTTTCCAGGTATTTTCCGGGGCGCTCTTGATACGTATTCTTCTGACATTAATGAAGAAATGAAAGTGGCAGCTTGTTATGCCATTGCTTCCCTTGTTGATGAACGAGAGCGTTCGGAAGAATTCATTATTCCATCAGCATTTGATCCTCGTGTTGCACCAGAGGTAGCTGCAGCTGTGGCTCAAGCCGCAATGGATTCAGGCGTTGCCCGAAAGCATGTTTCTGTAGAGGCAATTCGTAATAAAACTTATCAATTAGCAGCATTGCAAGTTAAGCCAGCTGCATTAACAATCTCTTAAAGTAAAAAAACCTCGACTTACGAGGTTTTTTTATACATAAAAATGGGTTTACTGCATATAAATATAAGGAATTATAAAGATAGGATAAATTAATTATTAAAGTTTTGTAAATTTTATGTTAAGATATACATATAAGTATTGACAATCAGAAATGGAGGAAGGAGTGGATGAGCTATGACAGTAGCTGAATTTTACGGAGGAGTCGATTATTCGATTACCCAGTTTGCTGTACAGTTAACACATGAAATTAAGGAGAAAATCGCCAAGCGCGAATTATTTTACAAAGAACAAATTATCCGCTACATTGAACGCCGCGCCACATTTTTTCTTCAAACACTGTCCCTCTCGCCGGCAGTATCAGCCATTTCCAGAAAAGAAGTGACACATCATGTTCTTTTCAAGCTGAAGCCAATTTTAAACCGGCATACCGTATTCCAAATTGTAAAATAAAAAAGCACCCAATTTGGGTGCTTTTTTATTTTTGCTATTTTAAATATCTTGGATAGCGTGGTCCGCTTTTTACATAAGTGCGGCCTGATCTGGTTTTAGTGCTTTTGTCTTCCAGCTTTGCGGAAATAATACCAAGCATCGTGCCTAACAGCGCACCCACTCCTACCTCTACGGGTTGATGCCCAAGAAGTTCTTTTAGTTCTTTTTCTCGCTCGACAAATTCAAAACTTGGAAATTCTCCTGAAAACTTTGCCAAATGATCTTCAAGTTCATTAACAAGCTGTGCAATTTCACCTGTATGACGGCGGATTCCCTGTGCATCGTACATAACAATAACGCCGAAAACAGTGGCAAGTGAAGTTTCTGTATGACGCCAGCCTTTGTTAGCCGCCACATATGACGCCAGCGCAGCTACTCCCGCTGAATGAGAGCTCGGCATGCCCCCGGTTGTAAAAGCTTGCTTCACATCCCAGTTTCCTGTCAATTTTTTGTGTGTAAAAATCTTTAATCCTTGAGCAATGCCGATCGCCGACAATGCTGTTAAAATCCCTCTGTTCATTTTTTCCATAATAAATTCCTCCACTCCACGAACCTGATTATCTGGTTCGTGCATTTTTCTTCTCTCCTTTCATACCCACAATTTTATTTTTTTATGCGGAAAACGTTTTATTGTTATGTTGTCATTACTAACTTAACAGCTTTTTCATGAACGTTAATATGAGCCGGTGTTGTTCCAATTGGCTCACCGTCTACCATAATGGAAACCGGCCGGCTCGTTTTAATGGTAATCTTTTTTCCTTTTTTATAGGTAACTCCCGATTTCAGCACAGGCTCTCCTTTTAACAAAAGCGGGAAAAGTTGAAAAAGAACTTTTCCTCTTTTTGCAGTATGGACCAATGTAATATCCAGCACACCGTCAATTGGATGGGCATAAGGACAAATAACAAGCCCGCCTCCATAAGAAGACGTGTTGCCAGAAACAATCATCCATGTTTTGTCAGAAATATACGTTTCATCATCGATTGTCACCGTGCTTTTAAAAGATTTATATGTTAACGTTGATAAAATGGCATTGAGAGAATAAGTAAAAGAACCTGCTCCTACCCGGCTCAATATTTTTTTATAAGCAGCACGATTTACCCGTTCTGCAATGTCTGCGTCCAGCCCAGTTCCTGCAATTGTCAAACCAAAGCTTGAATTGATTTTTAAAGCATCAACCTGCTTTGTTACACCGGACAGCACCTGTTTTACAAAATGCTGCGGGTTAGCCGTTAAATTAAAAACACGGGCAATATCATTTCCTGAGCCAGCAGGCAAAATCGCCAATGCTATTTCAGAATGCACCACATCCTGCAGAATTGCGTTCACTGTTCCATCTCCGCCAATAACAGCTATTGTGTGCACTTGAAAGTCTTTTACATGCTGTCGGATAAATTCACGCGCGTCAGCTTCAGACCCGCTAAGCAGCCATTTATACTGTACATTTTTTTTGCTAAGGCAAGTTTCAACCTTTTCCCATAAAAGTTTGGCACGGCCATTTCCCGCCGCCGGGTTTACAATAACTAAAAGCATTCCTTTTCCCCCAGCTTCCTTTTTCTCTATTTTTCTTAATCATAGCATGAACTGTAAAAATTTTCTTTCTCTTTAAAAAGAAAAAGCACCCTCGCTTTTGCGAGGGTGCTTTTTTTACTTCATTTAACAGCTTTCCATAACTGGCTAGCTGCTTGTCGTGGATTATCGGCTTGACTAATCGCCGTAATAATCGAGATACCGTCCGCACCTGCTTGAACGACTTCAGAAGCATTGGCAAGAGTTATCCCGCCAATTCCGACAATCGGAAAATCCGGCCGGCTTTCGCGCATTTTTTGAATAAGAGCTGTTCCAGCCACTGGACGCGTATCTGTTTTTGTAGAAGTTGGATAAACTGGGCCTGTGCCTACATAATCAGCTCCGTCGGCCAAAGCTTGATTAAACTCTTCCATTGTATGAACCGACACCCCGACTAAGCCGCCTTTTAATTTTTCACGAACGACTGAAGCTGGTTCGTCTTCTTGTCCAATATGAACGCCATCTGCTTTTATTTCCATTGCCAGTTCAATATCGTCATTTATAATAAAAGGAATTTTGGCTTTTTTGCATATTTTCTGCAAAGCAAGCGCCTTTTCTTTTTTTTCTTTTCCGGTTAATGCCTTTTCGCCTTTTTCACGAAATTGGAACATCGTAATGCCGCCTTCGATAGCTTGCTGCAGCGTTTCTTCTATTGGCTGAAAGCAATTTGGCGTGCCGGCGATAAAATAAACGGCTAATTGCTCTTTTTTCATTAAAGGCCTCCCCGCTGACGGTACGCCCAATGGTTTGTCGGGCCGTGTCCTCCGCCAAGATAAATACCGTCTTCAATAGCCGCCTGGATAAATTGTTTGGCGGTTTCAGCTGCTGTACGGACAGATGCGCCTTTTGCAATAGAAGCTGTCATAGCTGCTGAAAAAGTGCATCCGGTCCCATGTGTATGTTTGGTATTAATTCGCTCACCAGTGAACGTATAAAACGTTTCTCCATCATATAACAGGTCAATTGTTTTATTGCCTTCGTCATGCCCGCCTTTAATTAAAACGTTTTTCACGCCGAGATTTGCAATGGCCCGGGCTGCTTTCTTTTTATCTTCTTCAGATTTAATTTTCATCCCGGAAATTACTTCTGCTTCCGGAATATTTGGTGTTACTACCAGGGCGAGTGGCAGCAAAAGCGTTTTTAATGCTTCTGTTGCTTCTTCTTGTAATAGAGAAGCTCCTCCTTTGGCAATCATTACTGGATCTACAATAACGTTTGTAAAACTATGTTCTTTTATTTTCCGGGCAACTGCTTCAATTATTTCTGCAGAAAAAAGCATCCCAGTTTTTAATGCATCCACTCCAATATCGCTCGCCGCTGCGTCAATTTGCTTTTCAACGGCTTCTGTTGACATTGGATATACTCCATGAACGCCAAGTGTATTTTGCGCGGTTACTGCTGTTAAAGCAGACATGCCGAAGACGCCCAGTTCCTGGAATGTTTTTAAATCTGCTTGGATGCCGGCTCCTCCTCCGCTGTCAGAACCTGCAATTGTTAAAGCTTTTCGAATGACCATTTTATAATCCCTCCACCTTGCCATTTTCAAGAATTTGCTCCTGGCTTGTTTGGAATAATTCATTTAAAAATTCAACCGCAAACGTGCCCGGTTTATTTGTTCCAGAACGGATAACTGCACTCTCAGCTGCAACACCGTAGTAAGAAAGAGCCGCTGCTGCCGCTTTCGCATAGTTTTTTTCCACTGCACAAAACGCAGCAATAACCGCGCCAAGCAAACAGCCTGTCCCTGTTACTTTTGTTAAAATAGAATCTCCATTTTGGACAGCATATGCCTCCTGGCCGTAAACAACATCTTCAGCTCCTGTGATAACGCACGTAAGGCCGAGTGTTTCCGCGGCTTCTTTGGCGAGCTGACGGACGTTTTCATTTCCTCCTCCATCAACGCCTTTAACTTGTACATCCCGACCGCAAAGTACAGAAATTTCTCCGGCGTTTCCACGCAGAACATCTACCTTTACTTCCGTTAAAATGCGCTTGGCGCTTGTTGTTCTGTATGGTGTAGCGCCTGCACCTACCGGATCAAACACAACTGGAATTCCTTTTTTATTTGCTGCTTTTCCTGCCAAAATCATAGCTTCCACTTTTTCAGCAGTTAATGTACCGATATTTAAAAGCACTGCACCGGCAATGCCGGCCATGTCTGCCGCTTCTTCCAGCGCATCCGCCATAACCGGGGAAACACCAAGTGCAAGCAAACCGTTTGCCGTAAAATTAGCAACAACAGTATTTGTCAAATTATGCACAAGAGGTTTTTCAGTTCTTACGCGCTCTAACAGCTGTGCTGTATATTCATTGTTCATTTTAGTATCTTCCTTCCCTGTTAAATATTCTTGTTTTCCGCAGCCGGGCAGCTATAAGCAAACCTAAAACAGCGCCGGTTACACTGCTGACTAAAAAAGCCGGCATAAAAAATAAAGCAGCTGCTTCCATGCCTAAAAATATATTGGCAATTGGGACTGATACAAGAGAAGCGATAAGGCCGGTCCCAATAATTTCTCCTCCTGCAGCCAAAGATGGCTTTTTCCACTTTTTATACGCATATCCGGCCAACAACGCTCCAATCATGCTTCCTGGAAAAGCAAGAAGCGAACCGATTCCAAGCAAATTGCGTACTGCCGCTGTTAAAAAAGCGATCACTAGCGCAGGACCAGGGCCAAGCAATACTGCAGACAATACATTAATAGCATGCTGAACAGGATATGCTTTTGCTGGGCCAGCAGGAAACCAGATAAAGGTGGCGCCCAAAACGCCAATTGCTGCCATAGCCGCCATAACCGCCATGTTTTTTGGTGTAAACAATAGAAACTCCTCCAAATAAAAAACCGGAACAGCAATGCGCTGATCCGGTTTATCGTCAGTGATTGCTACTTCCCTCCGCCGGCATCATCCGGATCAGGTTATTGGAGTTAAGGAGCTTTCCTTTCTCAGCCCGAAGGCACCCCCAGTAGTCGTTTTATTTTCTTATTTTCACATAGAGCTGTTGCGCCCGTCAATAAACATCTGCGTGTTTAAAGACTAAAATATCTGCTAGTAACAATGGCAGGCGCAAAAAAAGACCGGCACAGGCCGGTCAGGATGTTTTACACATCGAAAACTTCTACTTTTTCCATTGTATCGCCGTTTTTCATTGACTTTACTGCTTCAATCCCTGATGTTACTTGACCGAAAACAGTGTGTACACCGTTTAAGTGAGGCTGCGGCTCATGAACGATAAAAAATTGGCTGCCTCCTGTATCTTTACCGGCATGTGCCATTGAAAGTGAACCTTCCTGGTGAGTATGCGGATTTCCTTCTGTTTCACATTTAATTGTGTAGCCTGGGCCACCCATACCAGTTCCTGTTGGGTCGCCGCCCTGGCTAACAAAACCAGGGATAACACGGTGGAAAACAACTCCATCGTAAAATCCTTCATTTGCTAATTTTTCAAAGTTTGCCACTGTTGCCGGCGCTGCTTCAGGAAACAAGTCAAACTCAATTTTCGCGCCGTCTTTCATTTGGATATAGCCTTTTTTCGCCAAATTAATCGCTCCTTTTTGGTTAATCGTTATTATCATACCATGTTAAACCGTATTTTCAAACAACAGCACTTTATGCAAGGTTTTCCGCTTTCAACCTTGCAGATTTTCTTCTATAATAGAAGAATACTAGTTAAGGGAGTGTGGTGCTAATGTTTACACGTCCCGGATTGTGGTGGAAAGCTGCCGTAGTTTTTTTAATCGCAGCTACCGGGATTTTCTGGTATTTCCAAAACAAAAACGAAGCGACGGTTGTTCCTTTTTCTTCGGTTGAAGAAATTATTAAAGAAGAAAACGGGAAAGAAGTCGGCCTTCAGCAATACCCTGATGGCACGCTTCAAATTATCACGCAAAACGAAGAGTATACGTCTTTCATCCCGCCGGGAAGTACGGCTGTGGATCGATTAAATGAAACATACAATATTCGTTATGAGTATGTGAAATCAGAGCCTGTCGAAAGTTGGATTTTAGTTGCCCTGTTTCTGCTGATTTCTGGAATCGGTTTTTACTTTTACCGAAAAAAAGGCGGCGGTATGGGCGTGGCGCATTCAATGAAAAACAGCCTTTCGCAAGCTCGCCCTTTGCCGGATATTACACTTGAAGATGTGGGCGGTTTATCTGACGAAATGAAGGAAGATATTCTGCAAACTTTATCAATCTTAAAAGAAAAAGATTTATCGACAAAGCTTGGGCTTGAACCGCCGCGCGGCATTTTGCTATACGGTCCTCCTGGAACCGGGAAAACCTTACTTGCGCAAGCGATCGCACGTGAAATTGGCGCTTCTTTTTTCTCATCAAGCGGATCTGCTTTTACAGAGCTTTATGTTGGTGTCGGAGCATCCCGGGTGCGCAATCTTTTTCAAGAAGCACGAAAGCAAAAACCAGCTGTTATTTTTATTGACGAAGTTGATGCCCTTGCGGGGCGGCGGAAAACGCATGGCGGTGAAGAAGGAGAAAAAACGTTAACAGAATTGCTTGTACAGCTTGATGGCGGACATGATAATGATGGATTGCTGTTTATTGCTGCAACAAACCGGAAAGATATGCTTGATGAAGCGTTTCTTCGACCAGGCCGTATCGACTTTTCTTTTCATGTTACCTTGCCGGATGCAAAAGGCCGAAAAGAAATTATCGATATTCACGCAAAAGGAAGAAAACTAACAGATAATGCAGCAGCCATGCTCCACGATTTAGCGGAAGTCACTGTCGGCTTTTCCGGTGCAGAATTGTCGGCTTTGTTTGAAACCGCTAGCCGCAATGCAATTCGCAGCGGACGTGATACGATCGAAAAAAAGGATTTTGATTATGCTCTTGACCGTACAATTCTTGGCACTATGACCCGTCCGCTTTCAGATCCTGCGACAAAGCGGCGTGTTGCTATCCATGAAGCCGGCCATGCGCTTGTTGCTTCTTTAACAAAACCGGGATCAGTCCGAAAAGCAACAATTATTCCTCGCGGACAAGCACTCGGTTACGTGGCACCTGTTCCAAAAGAGCTTCATTTATCAACGGCTAGTGAGTTAATTGACCAGGTGGCAATGATTTTATCCGGTGGAGTGGCAGAACGCCTTTACCTTGGCGAGCATTCAATCGGTGTAAGTGGCGATGTACAGCAGGCAAAGCAAATATTAGAGCGCATGGTTGAAACCGGAATTTTCCAGGACCGCTTTTCTCTTACATTCCGTCAGTCGGATAAAGAAACGAAAATGAATGAGTTATTCGAACTTGCGCTTGAACGTTCTGAAACAGTGATTACAGAGCACCGTGATGCATTTGATCGGCTTGTTGAAGATTTAATGACGAAAGAAACACTTGAAGGCGCTGAAGTAGAAGCGCTTATTCATCAAATATAAAAAAGGTCTCCAATTGGAGACCTTTTTCTTATAATACTTTGCTTAGAAATGCTTTTGTCCGTTCATGCTGCGGTGCATCGAACAATGCCTTTGGTTCATTTTCCTCAACAATATACCCATTGTCCATAAAGATAACACGGTCCCCCACTTCACGGGCAAAGCCCATTTCATGAGTTACTACAATCATTGTCATTCCGTCTTTGGCAAGCTGCTTCATAACTTCCAGAACCTCGCCGACCATTTCGGGATCTAAAGCTGATGTTGGTTCGTCAAATAACATGACCTTTGGCTCCATCGCGAGAGCACGAGCAATAGCAACCCTTTGTTTTTGTCCACCTGAAAGAGAATCTGGATAAGCAGATGCTTTTTCTGAAAGACCTACTTTTTCAAGCAATACTTTTGCTTTTTTTTCTGCTTCTGCTTTTTTCAAGCCCCGTACATGAATCGGCGCCAGCGTAATGTTTTCTAGTATTGTTTTATGGGGAAACAAATTAAAATGCTGAAACACCATGCCAACTTCAGTACGAACTTCGTTTATATTCGTTTTTTTGTCTGTTACATCTTTTCCATCAACAATAACATGTCCGCCATTAATTGTTTCAAGCATGTTTAAACAGCGAATGAAAGTTGATTTGCCAGAACCGGATGGGCCGATGACCACCACTACTTCCTGCGGACTTACTTCAAGAGAAATGTCCTTTAACACTTCATTTGTGCCAAATGACTTTTTTAGGTTTTTAACGCTGATCATCCGTGCTCATTCTCCTTTCAACGTAATTCATTAAGTACGTTAAAGACAGCGTCAATACTAAATAAATGAGAGCAACCGTTATATACGGCTCCCAGACGCGAATGTACTGTCCTGCTGCCGCGCGTCCCCAATACATAAGTTCCGGTGCTGCCAAAACCGATCCAAGCGATGATTCTTTTAACAAAACAATAAATTCATTGCCAAGCGGCGGAATTACACGCTTTACCGCTTGCGGCAAAATTACTAGTTTCATTGCCTGTGCCCGTGTCATGCCAAGTGAGCGTGCTGCTTCCATTTGTCCTTTGTCGATAGATTGTATTCCTGCCCGAAAAATTTCTGCAATGTAGGCAGCTGCATTTAAGGAAAGACCAATCACTAAAGATACAATTGGGTTTGACGGCGACATAAATAATGGCACAATTCCAAAATGAATAATAAGTAATTGAACAAGTAAAGGAGTTCCTCGGAAAATATTAATATAAATATTGAATGGAAGTTGTATCCATCTATTTGAAGACATTTTTCCTAAAGCAATAACCAATCCTAATAAAAGCCCAACGATAACGCCGGCAAGTGATACGCCAATCGTAATCCCCATTCCTTTCAAAAAGAATGGCATATAATCGGCTATAATATCAAAGCGAAAATCCATTTTTTCTCTCCTTTCCTTCATAAAAAATGGCTGCCCCATAAAACATGGACAGCCATTTTTCTTTTATTGCGCTGCTTGCTTTAATGTTTCCATATCAGGTGTTTCTTCAAACCATTTTTCATAAATTTCTTCGTATTTTCCGTTTTCAAAAAGTGTATTTAACGCTTTGTCAAAATCTGCTTTATACTCGCTTCCTTTTGGAAAAGCAATGCCGTAGTATTCAGGTACAAACTGCTCATCTGTAATGGTTTCAACATTGGCTTCCGGATTAGATTTTGCGTATTCAACAGCTACCGCAATATCTGTTACAACCGCTTCAACATCCCCGCTTTGTAAAGCCTGGAACATAAGAGCTGCTGTTTCATATTTTGAAATTGCGCTGTTGTTTTGGCCCATAATGGACTCAGCGGCAAACTGGCCGGTTGTTCCATTTTGAACACCTACTTTTTTACCTTTTAAATCTTCAGCGGACTTAATGCCTGCTTCTTCTTTAAACGCAATCATAGTTACAGATTCGAAGTAGGGAACCGAAAAGTCATACGTTTCTTTTCGCTCATCTGTAATTGTAATGCCTGACATTCCAATATCAAGCTGACCGCTTTGAAGGCCGGCAAGCATGGCATCCCAGCCGGTATTTTGAATATTGACCTCATAACCAGCTTCTTCAGCCGCAGCATTTAACAGGTCAACATCAAATCCGGATACTTCTCCTTTATCCATAAACTCAAACGGTGCAAAAGTTGCTTCCGTTCCAACATTTAATACCTTTTTTTCTTCTGAATCTGAACCCGCCCCGCCGCTTTTTTCTTCTCCGCCACCGCAGGCTGCCAAAAGCAATGAACAACTGGCTGCAAAAGCAAAAGCAGCTTTTTTAAACGAATATGTCATGGTAAAAACCCCTTATCTTTTTGATATAGTGAAATAATACCCTGCTTACAAAAAAATTTCAATTATTTTAAGTCTAAAATTAATTTTTATACACCTTTATTCATTATTATCCCCTGTTTTCTTGAAAACATGCCGAAAAAACGAATAAAAAATTGCATAAAGAAGGAAAATTCAGTTTTTTCTTGAAACAATACTTCATAGGAGGGTGAAATGATGAATAGATTTGAAAAAGGGCTGGATGTATTTGCAGAGTATATGGACGATGGATGGGAAAAACCTGTTAACGGAAAAATCAGCGATCCTCTTGATTCCGTTGCTCCGGATTTTCGCCGCTGGATTATTGAAGCGTATGGAGAAATTTATGGAAGGCCTCACCTTGGCAAAAAAGAACGATCGTTAATTGTTATTTCGTCGCTTGTTACACAGGGTGCTCATGCGCAGTTAGCTACTCACATTAAACGTGGACTAAATGCTGGCCTTACAAAGGAAGAAATAGCGGAATGCATGATTCAATGTCTTCCTTATAACGGCTTTCCACGTGTTCAGCAGGCATTAACCGTTTTGAAAGAAGTTATTGAAACGTAAAGATGATGCTTTTTGGCGAAAACCATATTGACAATGATTATCATTCCCTATACAATAAAATTAACAACGACGAGGGAAAGAGGGAACCTTATGAGAGGAATGCTTCACGGACTTAAAGATATCCATATGGTCATTGCCAACAGCCGAAAGCTGGGCGGCGCGGCGGAAGCGGAATCTATTACACTTGCATCCGGTGAAACATACAAGAATCCGGTCTTTACAAATGTCGATTTATCACAAGGAAAATTTATTTCATTCAGCTTTATTGCTGAAAATGGCGAGAATGTCACGGCGCATGTTGATCAAATTGGCGTAATGAAAGGCCTTCGCCACAAACTTATCTGCCAGCTTGAAAACGTGCCAGTGCGCGAAATGATGACGGAAGAAACGCTCCGCTACTTACGTAAGCTTTGTGAAGTAAACGAAGGATTTATTACCTCTTCTTTTAAAAAAGAAGCGCTTAAAATTGTTCGTGATGTAAGTGTGGATGAAATTGAAAAACGGGACGTAGCTCTTCCATTTCAAGTTGAAAACAACCTTGTCATCATGGAAAAGCGCCGCTTTGCCTGACAAATCAGCCGCCTTGTTGGGGGCTTTTTTTTTTCATATAAATAGCTTTTTTACTTTACTGTATTTCAAATACGTTTTTGTAAAAAAAACATCCGTCCCAAAGTTTGGGCGGATGTTTTTTATTTTATTACAGCCTGGCAAGCAAGGCGTTTTTCAGATTCACCGAGTTTCTTTAATTCAGCTGAATTGCGGCCTGATAAAAATCCGCTGCCTGACAAAATATCGACTGTACAAGCACCGCAAGTTCCTTTTCGGCATTTGTATTGAATATCGCACCCTTGTTTAAGTGCTGCATCAAGCAAAATAGTGCCTGGCTGTAAAGAAACAGAACAAACCGTATTGCCTTGTTTTACTTTAATGGCAGGAGAAACAACCTGTTTTTTTGGCTCTGCTTGTTTTTTGATTTCTGTTTTTGCCTCGTGAACGGGCAGCTTTCTAGGCACATACTGAGTTTCTTGGCCTGGAACAAGCGAGCCGACCGTCCACCTTTTACTCATCGTCTTGCGGATCAGCGAATGTGCAGATAGCAGACGGGCGCTTGATGCGGAGTACAGCCGTCTCATACACGCGGAATGGATGGTTCATCCCTTCTTCACCGAGATAAGCCGTTTCAAAATCTTCAGATACAGCCAAATCAAGATTGTTGCGCCCTGTGTTAACAAGCACACCTGTTTTTCCTTTTAGTACCGGCGACTGAAAAACACCATCTGTAACTAGTTCACGGACATGCTCAATTTCCAGGACATTTGTATCCCGGTGAACACGATGCAACAATGCATATAACTCTGGAGATAAAACGAGCGCATACGGTCCATTATGGTTCATCTCCATCAACTTTCCGCGGGCTTCTACAACATCCTGGAATGCTGTGCCTGATTCATACCAGTTGCTAATCAAATGTGTTTGGCGTCCTTTTACATTCATTAGCCCCGGAATGTCAAACTGTGCAGCTCCATGAAAAATCATTTCATCTTCTAAAAGCGCCACATCACGCGCCGCATTTGCTGCCGATGAAAAATCCATTGGAATATCCAGCGTTTTTGCTTGCTCGATATCGCGCCAGTATAAAACAAAATCCTTGTAAAGCATTGGGATGGTGTAATTAACGCGCTTTGCAGATTCAATTTCCGTGTCAAACGATCCCTGCAAATCCATGTGCGCCGCGCTTTTTTCTGCGAAAATATCTGTGTGAATGCTTTGGACGCCCCGGCCCAGCGGACCGTACAATTCAATAAAACGGCGTCCTGTTAATTGTTTTTTTGCTGCTTCAATCACGATTTGGTCCAGCTCGTTAAAATCATTTTCTGAAAGCGGCGCGTCCGGGTATAAATGTGCTTTACTCATAAAAAAATCCTCCCCTTACTTGGAAATAAGTGACCCTACTGTAAATGAACGTTTTGTTTTTGGTTGTACCGGCTGCACAGGTGTTGAATGAGCATGATGATTTAAATGATCTCCATGCTCATCATGATGTGCATGCGGGTCTGCATAACCCGTATCAAACTGTTCATTAATGCGGGCCAGTTTTTCTTTTACAAACTGATAGCTTGTGTGATTTGTTCCACGCATTTCCGTTAATTTTGCTTGGCGCTCTGCATCTTTAAACTGGAACAAAGCGAGATCCAAATGTTCAACAAAATTATGCAGGCCGAATTTTTCTAAATTGAGTTCTTGAAGAAGACGGTTAAAGATGTTGTTTGATGGAGAAAAACTTCCTCCCTGTCCTGCAAGAAACGTTTCAAGCAACGGGATCAATTCTGCAAGGCGTGACAGGCGCTGTTCTTCTTCTTCATAAATGTGGTGGTAATACAAACGTTCGTGATCGTCTTTTGCATTGTTAATTACCGGATCAAGCATCGCCATAAAGCTTTCAATATCTTTTTTTGTTTCTGTAAAGATATTGTAAAATTCACTTAATTCCTCTTGCACAAAACGCACCTCCTAATTCTTGAATATCTCCTATTATAAGCTTTGCTGAACAGATGGGCAAAAATTATAAGAAAAAATGACACCATTTTTGGCGTCATTTTTCCAAATAAGCCAGCCCCTGTGAATGGAGTTTCACGGCTTCGATATTTTTCATTTTGTTATCCCAGCAATTTTGGCTTAAATCGACAGGGTATTCTTCCGGATTTAATGCTCTTTTATATTCGTTCCAAAGAAGATCCAGGTTTTCCATTGTTTGTTTGCGGATTAAGCTAATATCCGGCATCTCATAAATTCGTTCACCATTAAGAAAAATAACATCATGAAGCTCACGCGCTTCAAAGTTTGTTACAAACTTGCTGACAAAGGTATGCACAGGATGAAACATTTTCAGCCGTTCTGCATGCTGGGGATCTTCATTTTCCATGGCAATATAATCCCCTTCCGCTTTGCCGCTTAATTTATTTACAATGCGGTATACACGTTTTAATCCAGGTGTTGTCACTTTTTCCGGATTTGCCGACAACTTGATTGTATCGTTCATCTGGCCTGCTTCATCTTCAATTGAAACAAGCTTATATACTGCTCCAAGGGCCGCTTGATCATATGCAGTAATAACCTTTGTCCCGATGCCCCATACATCAATTTTGGCTCCCTCCGCCTTTAAATTCATGATGGTGTATTCATCAAGGTCATTTGATGCGACAATGCGTGCATCCGGAAAACCAGCTTCGTCTAGCATTTTACGTGCTTCTTTTGACAAGTACGCCATATCCCCGCTGTCCAGGCGAATGCCCATAAAATTAATTTGGTTTCCAAGATCTTTCGCCACTTGAATAGCAGCCGGAACACCGGATTTTAGTGTGTCATATGTATCCACTAAAAACACACAATCCCGGTGGCGCTCTGCATATTTGCGAAAAGCCGTGTATTCATCTTTGTAAGCCTGGATCAGCGCATGAGCATGTGTACCGGTCACTGGAATGCCGAATAGTTTGCCTGCTCTTACATTGCTTGTTGCATCAAAACCGCCAATATAAGCAGCTCGCGTGCCCCAAACAGCCGCATCCATTTCATGAGCCCTGCGTGAGCCAAACTCCATTGCTGTCTCGTCTCCAAGCACTTGTTTGATCCGGGAAGCTTTTGTCGCAATTAACGTTTGATAGTTTACGATATTCAATAGCGCTGTTTCAATAATTTGCGCTTCTGCAAGCGGTGCTTCTACACGAAGAATAGGCTCATTTGCAAAAACAAGCTCTCCTTCCTTCATACTTTTCAGCGTTCCCGTAAAGCGCATGTTTTGTAGATAAGACAAAAAATCAGGCTGGTAGCCTAGTTCTCTTAAATACTCGATATCGCTTTCTGTAAACCGAAAGCTCTCTAAATAATGGACAATTTTTTCGAGGCCGGCAAAAACACCGTACCCGTTCCCGAATGGAATTTTTCTGAAATAAAGCTCAAATACTGCTTTTTTTGTATGGATTCCGTCGTGCCAGTACGTTTCGGCCATATTAATCTGATAAAGGTCGGTGTGCAAGGCAAGACTGTCGTCTTCGTATCGTGACATTTTTCTATACTCCCTTTGCTTTTCCATCGCGCTTCATTCCTATCATCCTACACCTTTTTGCAGATTCCGGCAACTCTTTCCGGGTTAAAAACCCGTCTAAAAAAACAAAAAAACCCGCTTTAAGCGAGCTTTTGAGCTTGAATATATAAGATGTGGTGCTCTTCCATTTCAGTGATGGTAAACGTCCAGCCTCCTGACTCGATTGAGTCGTTTAGCACTGCATCTATTTTTTCAGTTAAATACCAGCCTCCAAGTGTATCAACATTTTCATCGCTCAGGTCGGTTCCAAGAAGATCATTTACCTCGCTGATTAACACTTTAGAACTAAATAAATAGCAGCCGTCTTTTATTTTACGAACCTCTGCAATTTCATCTGTATCAAACTCATCACGTATTTCACCGACAATTTCTTCTAAAATATCTTCTACGGTTACCAATCCTGATGTGCCACCGTACTCATCAATCAAAATGGCCATATGCGTTCTTTCCTTCTGCATTTTAACGAGCAAATCATGAATAAGAATGTTTTCAAAAACCCGGATAACCGGTTTCACAAATTGGCGCAACGGCTCAATTTTCGGAAGCGGCTTTCCTTTTACAGCAACACTTAAAATTTCTTTAAAGTTCACCATTCCAATCACATTATCTTTGTCACCGTTAATAACAGGATAGCGCGTATATTTTTCTTCTTTAATAACTGCCATTGCTTTTTCCATTGTATCATCAATTGCCAGGCTCACCATTTCTGTCCGGGGAACCATAATTTCTTTTGCAAGGCGCTCATCAAACTCAAAAATATTGTTTACATACTTTAATTCATTTTGATTAATTTCACCGCTTTTGTAGCTTTCTGATAAAAGCAAGCGCCATTCTTCTTCCGTGTGCACGGAGTCATGCTCGGAAGCTGGCTTTAAGCCAAACAAACCAACAATTAAACGGGCAGAGCCATTCAGCACCCAAATAAACGGGTACATAACACGGTAAAACCAAATTAAAGGGCCCGCAAGCGCCAAAGTAACCGCTTCTGCTTTTTGAATAGCGACCGTTTTAGGGGCAAGTTCCCCTACAACTACATGAAGAAACGTTACAACCGAAAAAGCAATAGTAAAAGATAAAATAGCCGATAAGGATGCTGCAAATCCGAATTTTTCAATCAACGGATGAAGCAGCTTTTCAATCGTCGGTTCACCAATCCAGCCGAGGCCAAGTGCCGTCATCGTAATTCCAAGCTGGCAGGCGGATAAATATTCATCTAAATGTTTGGTAACACGTTCAACAGCAAGAGCTCCCGGGGTTTCTTCTTCTACAAGCTGTTCCACGCGCGATAATCTCATTTTTACAATCGCAAATTCAGCAGCTACAAAAAAAGCCGTTAGCGCGATTAACAGTACAATTCCAATTAAATTAAAAATCTCCAATGACCAGCCCTGTTAACTCAGGGCGTCCACCTCCTGTTTAAGAAAAATAAACAATTATTTTTCCTTATCATACCACGTTCTAGCATTATTTAATAAAAATCCGGCTCAGCCGCAACTGAACCGGATTTTCTTTGACAACTTGCTTATTGCTTTAAGTTCAACTTTTTTTGCAACCACTATCACTTTCAGCACTGTTTAAAAAATCTTTCCCGGCATTTCCATCTGAATTTTTCCATGTTAATTTAAAGCTTTTCTTGTTACCCTGCTTTATTTTCCTTTTACATCCAATGAATGATTTTGAACAATAAAATAAACCAGCGTAATTTTCGCAAGCCGATTAATTAATTGTTTGCCATTCTTTCCCTCAAAATCTGAATCGCTTCTTTTCTGCTAGAAGGGGTTGTTCCTGTTAACTGGCCAATTTCAAAGGCCCAGGGAAGTTCAAGTCCTGGCGGTAGGGTTTGTTTAAATACAACGGAAGGGGAATCATGGCAAACTAAATGCCCTTTTTCTAAAACAATATATTCTTCTGCCCATTCATATGCAAAATCAACATGGTGGGTCGATGAAATAATTGTTTTTCCCCGCTTATGAAAATCATTCATCAGTGCAATCAGCTTGTTTGTATTTGCCGGATCAAGTCCTGCTTCCGGTTCATCCAGTATCAAAACATCTGGATTCATTGCTGCCACGCCGGCGATTGCCGCTCGTTTTTTTTCGCCCATACTTAAAAAGTGCGGAGGTTTATGGCGGAGGTGAAAAATGCCGCACGCTTCCATAGCCGCTTCTGCGGCTTGTTTCGCTTCTGTAAAAGCCATGCCTTGCTGAAGCGGGCCGTATATCACATCTTCTTCAACCGTTGGGGCAAAAAGCTGCATATCCGGATTTTGCATAACAAAGCCGATTTTTTTCCGCCATTCTTGCAGCGGCTTTTTTTTATGAACAAGTACGGTTTCTCCCCACTTTAATATGCCGTTTTCCGGCTTCATTAAGCCTGTTAATAAATGAAACAATGTGGATTTTCCTGATCCGCTTACACCAAGCACGGCAATTTTCACACCCGGTTTAATGGTGAGTGTAATGTTGTGGAGCGCTTTTGTTTTATCTGGATATGAGGCGCTAACGCCGTTTAATGAAATCATCTTTTCTCCTCCAAAATGATGACCATTCACCCGTTGGAATGTAATCAAGGCTCCCCCGAAGTTCTGCTGCTTGCTGCCGCTTGTCCATTTCAAAAAGAGTAGATGTAAAAATGTGAACAGCGGCTCTTGCAGCTGTTTGAATGCCGGGCGTTCCTGAACGAAGCAGCTGTGCATTTGTTACATCGGTCCTTTTTTCTGCCAGTTGAAAAATAAACCGGTAAACAAGCGCTGTTATCTCAACAAAAACAGCCGGAATGCGGCATTTTTTCATTAGCCAGGCCACCTGGTTAAATGGTGTAGTTAAAATAAAGGCGTAAAGTGCTGCAGCTCCGGCAAAGGCAGCTGACGCTGTTTCCACCGCTTTTTGAACTGTTTCTTCGCTTGATTGAATAGACAGCCATCCATCAAATGAAAAAGCAATAGGCAAAACGCCGGCCAAAATAAACGCAGCCGGCGCAAACAATAATCGGGCATATTGAAAAAGTGGAACACGGGCTAAAATAATATAAAAGCTTGTGGCAATAAAAACAAACAAAGCGGCTGAAGGAGCCCGAAAAACCATAGACGTAAAAAGCAGAAAAAAACAAATTAGTGCTTTTTCTCCCGGATGAATGCGAGCAAATTTATTGAAATAAGCGATTTGGTCAATCATATTCATGATTTGTCTCTTTTCGAGCGGGCACGCACGGTTCCAATTACATAACCAATGATGCCTGCCCCAATGGCTGCCTGTAAAGAAAACAGCAGGCTTTCTGTTTCTGCGCCGGGAGGTTCAAAAAAAGGACGTACCCACGGAGTATAATCCGATTGTATATCGCTGATCTTTTTTTCTGCCAGCCCATCCGCTCCTCCAAACTCACTGTCCTGCCATAAAAAAAGCGGAACAATTGCAATAACGGCCGCCAGTAAAAGCAATACAGCATTTTTCATGAAAAATGCACCCCTTTTAAAGACGCTCGATGCTTTTCAAGCCAGTTCACAGCCGCTGCTGTTAAAAAACCTTCACAAACAGCAAGTGACAGCTGGGTAATGGCAAAAATACCGGAAAATTCGAGAAACGAAGTCCATATGCCGCCTGTTTCAGACGGAAAAGCTAAAGCCAGCTGAAAAGAAGTAACGGAATATGTAACAATGTTTGCTGAGAAAGCAGTGAAAAAAGCGGTTGTTCCTGGATTCACGCCTGTTTTTTTTAGCCCTTTATAAACTGCATATGCTGCAAAGGGACCTGCAATGGCCAATGAAAAAGCATTAGCCCCCAATGTTGTTATGCCGCCGTGTGCAAGAAGCAATGCCTGGAACAAAAGTACAATAGTTCCAAGCACTGTCATAGCCGCAGGGCCAAATAGCATCGTCCCCAGTGCTGTTCCTACTGGATGCGAACTGCTTCCTGTTACCGATGGGATTTTTAACGCTGACAAAACAAACGCAAATGCGCCGGCAAAGCCGATCATAAGTTTTGCTTCCGGGTTTTCATCTATTACTGTTTTTAATGTTTTTAACCCCCATAAAATAAAGGGAATAGCGGCAATCCACCAAAATACCGCCCACCAAACAGGAAGAAACCCTTCCATAATATGCATGGCGGCAGGTTCTGTAAAGGAGTTGAACCAGAAAAAACCTGCCAGAGGCAAGATAATCATTCCTTTTTTCATACTGGTACCTTCTTTCGCTGATAAAAATGCGCTGCCGCAACAAAAGCTTCCGCAAATTTTTTATTAGATGGAAAATAAAAATGAGCATAGCCTGTTACTGCATTTTTCACAACACATCCATCTGGTTTTGCCCCAAACCGCCCTTTTGATTCAAAAGCAGGCACTGATTCTTTATTCGTTTCAAAAAGAGAATAATGAAATTCGTGTCCTTTTATTTGCAGTCCTTCTGTGATCCAGGAACCGGCCAATGCTGTTAATTCACGGTAGCCGAGTGCTGCACGGGCTGACTTCATGACCGCGCGCCCCGGAATCACGCCGCACATTGGATAACTATTGTTGTCAACTGTTGTAATCTGGTCGGTTAAAAACATAAAGCCGCCGCATTCTGCAATGGTTGGCATACCGGCTTCAATTGCTTGCTTTACTGATTTTCGCACACTGTATTGCCCGGCCAGAACCGGAGCAAATTCTTCGGGGAACCCTCCTCCAATATAAAGAGCATCTGCTTCTTCCGGCACAGATTCACCGGCAAGCGGAGAAAAAAAGCGCAGATCAGCTCCTAGAGCGCGAAGCATTTCAAAATTTTCTTCATAATAAAAGTGAAAAGCAGCGTCTTTTGCAACCGCAACTGTTACTTTTGGGCTTTCTTGTTTTGTAAATAAAGAAGAAGGTACGGGTTTTAAGTCAGGAGCGTTCGCAATTTGCAGCAATTGATCGAGATCAATGGTTTTTTCTGCAGCATCAGCTAATATATTAAATAATGGATTTAAATCGCCCCGCTCCACTGCCGGAACAAGACCTAAGTGGCGTTCTGGAACTTTTACGCCTGGCATTTTCATTAAGTGCCCGATAACAGGAATTCCGCATTCTTGCATAACTGCCTGCGCAATTAATTTAAAATGACTTTCGCTTCCTGTTTTATTGGCAATAACTCCTTTAATTTGGCCGGGTGCCATTGCTTGAAAGCCTTTAACAACTGCTGCTGCACTTCTTGCAGCTCCAGACGCATCAATAACAAGCAACACCGGTGCCTTGATAATCCGGCTGATGTCTGCCGTACTTCCATCGTCTTTTAGCGGGTTTTTGCCGTCAAACATGCCCATTACACCTTCCACAACAGAAATATCTGCTTTTTGTGAAACCCGTGCAAAAATGGCTTTCATCGTTTCGGCGTCCCCCATCCAGCTGTCAAGGTTGCGTGATGGGCGGCCGCAAATCGCTGTATGATACGTTGGGTCAATATAATCCGGCCCGCACTTAAATGGCTGAACCGTTAAATCTCTTCGTTTTAAAGCTCCAAGCAGTGCGAGTGTAACGGTTGTTTTTCCAGAACCGCTTCCTGTGCCAGCAATAACGATTCGTTTTGACATCGCTCACCCTCCTTTATAAACCGCAATGGAAATGGTTACGTTGCCGCTTTTTTTCTTTGGAAGCACGATGCTTCCTCCTTGTGAAGCAAGAAAAGCAGCTGGTTCGCTTACCCCGTAAGCGCCTGTATATTTAAACACCGTTTCAGACTTTTCTTGCATTGGCGCCCTGTTTAACTGCTCTGGTGAAAAAGTGATAAATGGCCAGTTGTTTTGTTCAGCAAGCTCCAGCACACCTTGTTCGTCTTTTTTCAAATCAATAGAAGCGATTGTTTTCACGCTGTTTATTGAAAAGGAAAGTTCCTGCATTGCTTGTTGGATAACGGATTCAATTTCAGCTTTTTCTGTTCCACGGTTGCACCCAATGCCAATTACGATTGATTTAGGCCTGTAAACAACCGGGTAGCGCAAAGAAGAAAGCTCTGTTTCCGTTAAAAGCCGGTGTGTAACAACTAGCGCTGCATTATGCGGGATTTCCACTGCTTCTTTAACAGAAGACACTGTTCCGATGTGGGAAGGCATTTTCCGTTCATGCTTCCACCAATTTGTTTCACCGGATTCCTGCACAACAAGCACCGGCTCTTCATTTACAACAGCTGCCGCGGCCTGGGTTAAATAAGCATCATACTCAAACTTCCAGCCAAATTCACGTCCGAACATGTCTACAGGGATTGTTTTTTGCACATCTGAAGCAGTAGTGATCACCGGACGGGCGCCCGTTAACTCTGCTACTTGATGAGTCAGTTCATTAGCGCCTCCGATATGCCCCGACAAAACGCTGATTGCGTGGTTTGCGCGGTCATCAAGCACCACAACAGCAGGATCTGTTTTTTTATCTTTTAAAATAGGTGCAATCATCCGGACAACGGCACCTAGCGAAATAATCAGAATAAGCCCGTCGTATTTTTGAAAAAGCTCTGGCAACAGCAGCCGCACCGAACCTTCAAATAAAGTTATGCCTTTTTCTTGTTCGTCACCGCGGCTAAACTTTGTCATGTAATACAAGTCAGCTTGCATGTCTTCCGCCAGCTTCCGCCCGGTTTCCGTTCCATGTTTTGTTATGGCAGCAATTGCAATCTTCATTGCTTGATTCCTTTCCGGAAACCGTGGGTAAACGTTTTGTCATACAGCTTAGACCGATGGCCTGATTTGCCTATATCCGGATCAAGTGCTTTACCGGCGAGAATCATCGCTTGTTTGCGGATGCCGTTTTCGCGCATCGCTGTATCAAGCTCTGCAATAGTTGTACGAACGATTTTCTGGTCCGGCCATGTTGCCCGATAAACCACAGCAACCGGAGTGCTTTCCGCCCATCCAGCTTCCACCAGTTCCTTTGTTACTTTTTTTGTTAGCGTTGCACTCAAGAAAAACGCAATCGTGCATTCATGCTTTGCAAGATCTTTTAGCTGCTCTTTTTCCGGAACAGGAGTTCGCCCTTCTGCACGTGTTAAAATAACTGTCTGCGTAACATCAGGAATTGTTAATTCCGCACCCGCAGCAGCAGCGGCTGCAAAAACAGAACTGACACCTGGTACAATCTCTACTTCAACACCTTCTTCTTTTAAAAGTGCAATTTGCTCAATAATGGCTCCGTAAACAGACGGATCGCCTGTATGAAGGCGGACAACTTGCTTGCCTTCTTTCAATGATTGAACCATCGTATCAACCATTTCTTCTAAATGCATGCCGGCTGTTTTTAACACTACGGCTCCTTGTTTGCAGCCATTCATTAATTCTTCATTTACAAGAGAATCCGCGTATAAAATCACATCTGCTTCTTCTAAAAGTTTCATTCCGCGTACCGTAATTAAATCTGGTGCACCTGGCCCTGCACCAACAATGTAAAGTTTCATTTTTTCTTCACCACCAT
>JAPSKG010000100.1 GCA_031177795.1 Domibacillus sp. | reverse complement strand
TTTATTTTTTGATAACAATGAAGGCAGTAGTTTAAGTGTAATTTTCACTAAAACCTATTAATATTTTGCAAACTAGCAAAACAGGTACATGATTGAAGGATTTTTTCTTTAAGCAGCGAAGAATATCACTTTATGTATAATTGGTCCAGCTTAGCATAAATACCTTACAGGTAAACTTATTTAACGCGCTCTACTAACTGTAGCAGCTCTTTGTCTGGCCCTTTAAATAAAATCATTTTGCCTCCTTCAAGAGTTTGTTTTGGTTCAGGAAAAAGAAATGAAATTCCTTTTTTGCTATAGTGGTTAATGGCTTCATCCATGCTTGTTACAGTAAAAGCAAGGTGATTTACTTTTCCATTTTCACTGTATTCGTTTGTCTCAACGATATCCTGGATAAGCTCAATTTCCATATCTGGCTGGGATTCAAGATATAGAAAAGCCATTTTGCGGATTGCATTGCTTCCCTGGAGGCGAACATTAAAACCAAACATTTCAGTATAAAACCGGATTGATCGCTCAATATCACTAACAATAATAGCTGTATGCTCCATTTTACTGATCATCTTTTGCTGCTTCTCCTTTTTATAAAGCTTTTTGTTTTCTTATCTGTTTTGCATGTTCCTTTTTTGCATATTTTTACTGCTTTAAACAGATAAAAGCTTCTGTAATGGATTTCAACACGGAGAGGAAAACACCTTTATTTTTCTTTTGGCATTGTGCATCACTTGAAAAAAATTTATTTCCCATTGCAAAAAGAACAGCCGGGCTTAAATCAAAGCCGGCTCTTTCTTTTCCTTATTGATTTGGCGCTTTTTAAAAATACACATTAAGCTTTTGCTTTGAATGTTAAAGAGGATATTTCCGATGTTCTTCTTGAACACTGATCCATTTTACTGTGGTGAACTTATCAATAGCTGCTTCTCCATTGAACCGGCCAAGGCCCGATGCTTTTTCACCGCCAAACGGAACGTGCGCCTCATCGTTAACAGATTGGTCGTTAATATGAATCATTCCGGTTTCAATTTTTTTTGCAATTTGAACGCCTCGATGCCGGTCTTCTGTAAAAATGGATCCGCTCAGGCCGTAAATGGTTGCGTTCGCCATTTTTATCGCTTCTTCTTCATTTTTTGCTTTTAAAATAAGCGCGACTGGCCCGAAAATTTCATTTTTGGCAATGGCCATATCAGGCGTAATATTCGTTAAAACAATTGGATGCATAAGCGCTCCTTTTATTTTCCCTTCAAGTGCTACATAAGCTCCCTGGGCCACACTTTCTTGCACTTCTTTTTGGATTCGTTCCACCTGCTCTTTACTGATTAAAGGGCCAATAAAGGTTTTAGGATCTGCCGGGTCTCCAGTTTTCAATTTTTTTGCAATTGATAAAAATTGATCAACAAAGTTGTCATGCACTTCTTCATCTACAATAATTCGATTTAACGCCATACAGATTTGCCCCTGATGCATAAATTTCCCCATTACAGCTGCTTTGGCAGCTTGTTCAATATTTGCATCTTTCAGCACGAGCATCGCATTGTTTCCGCCAAGTTCAAGCGCCACTTCTTTTAAATGCTTGCCGGCCAGTTCTCCAATCCTGCGCCCTACTTCCGTTGACCCGGTAAATGAGATAAGTTTTGGAATGGGATGTTCAACGAATTGATCGCCAATTTCAGAACCTCTTCCGACAACTATGTTTACGACACCATCGGGAAATCCCGCATCTTGAAAAATCTTGCCAATGAGCAAGCCTGATGTTACCGGTGTATCAGAAGCTGGCTTTACCACCGCTGTGTTGCCTGTTGCCAGCGCAGGTGCGAGTGAACGCATGGTTAAATGAAACGGAAAGTTCCACGGGCCGATAATTCCGACAACGCCTTTTGCTGTCCGATAAATCCGGTTTTCTTTTCCAGGAGTCCGTGACGGCAAAATAATTCCAGCTGTGCGTGTTAAAAAAGAAGCCGATTCTTTTACAACAGCTACGGCAGCGGCAAACTCAACATTTGCTTTAATCAGTGTACTGCCAGCTTCTTTCACGAGCCAGTCAATAACAATTTCTTTTTCTTCCTCCATTTTTGCGATCAACTTCTCAAAAAGCTCTTGCTTTGTAATTAAATCGGTTTCTTCCCAATTTTTTTGCACTTGTTTAGCTGCCTGATATGCTTTATTTAAATCGTCTGCGTTCGCAGATTGAATGGTGAACAATAATTCATCATTGTACGGATTTTTATTGTCTATCGCTTTCTCGCTTGATCCTTTTTCCCAACGGCCATTAATAAATTGATTTGTAAACTGTGTCATCTTTTCCCTCCCTGCAAAATAGCTGGCTTTAGTTTGCCCATTTTTGCTTATTTAAATTGAGGAAGGGCTGTTATAAAATAAACTGCTTTTATCAATTGTTTTTTCAAGAAACAAACGGATTTGATTCGTTTGTTGACTTTATCTTTACATGAATCCAATCGATTCGGTAAAAACGAACCATCATAGCGATCCCGATTGCTGTAATAAACGCATATAACGAAAGCCAGGCACCCATGCTTTTTAAATCAAGCACACTGGTACAAATGTAAGCAAGCGGAACGAAAAAAAGCCAGGACAACAACAAAGAAGCTTTTAAAAGAAACGAAGTGTCTCCAGCTCCCCTTAACCCTCCCGCAAAAAAATTAAATAAGGCATCAAATAATTGTAGAAAAGCAGAAATCTTAATTAATTCAATGGCCAGCTGAGAAACCTGCGGATCTGTTGTGTAAAGGCCAACAATTGATTCTGCAAACAAAAATTCAATTAATCCAAGGAAAAAAATAAAAACACTTCCAACAATGGCCGTTTCGGTGCCAATTCTTCTTGCAGACAATGGATCACCGCGGCCAATGTCCTGCCCTACCAAAATAGTGGCCGTTGCCCCGAATGCAAAAGCCGGCATAAACCCAAAGCTCATAATATTTAAAGCCACTTCATTAGCTGCTAATGCCTCAGTGCCAAGCCTGGTTACAAAAATAGTGAAAACAAACATTGCCATGCTTTTTGAAAATTCTTCTGCTCCTAATTTTGAGCTTTCTGCAACAATTAATTTTGAGTCCCGCCGGTCGAACTCCACTTTTTTTCGCGTTCCATATTTTTCGTGCAGTTTAATAAAGTAGACGTAAGCGGAAGCAAGAACAATAGTGGCTTCTCCGATAAACACGGACCAGGCCGCTCCAGGAAGACCCATTTCAGGAAAGCCTGCATGGCCGTATGTTAAAGCATACGTAAAGAAAATCATGGCCAGATTGCCGATAATCGATGTAACCATTGGTGTTTTTGTATCACCGATCCCTCTCAAGAACCCATGAAAAACAAACGTAAAAACAGTACTAACCATAGCAAAAAAGCGAATCATTAAGTAATCAGAACCTTGATTAATCAGGTCGGCAGACGACCCCATAAAAGTTAAAATGGCTTTTGACGCAAATAAGCCGGTGAAAACAACAGTTATGCTTGCCAGCAAACATAAACAAAGAGCAATTTGTGTTTGCCTCACCCCTTGCTTCATGTTTTCCGAACCAAAGTTTTGGGCCACCAGGTAATTTACTGTATGCCCAATTCCAGAAAACAAAGCCCAAACATTATACATTATTATATTAGAGACCCCTACAATGGCAATGGCCAATGCCCCAAGATCCCCTACCATAATAAGGTTGATGGTTCCAGTAGCAGTCATTGCTGCAAAGGAAGCAATTGATGGGATAGCCAGAGCCATTATTTTTTTGTAATTCATACACGTTCTCCTATCTGAACTCATTGTGTAACATCACGATCTTAAAATATTTTCCTTTTTTTGTATGTTTATCAAAATGACACTTGTGTGTTTTTCTCTACGATACCCTTTTCAAAGCCGTTTGAAAATTGTTCATGCGAGCAGTTTAAAATTTTTGCAATAAAAAAAGCCGGAATAATCCCGGCTTTCCTAGGTAAAAGATTTAAAATTTTTGATTGATTTATTTTTCGTTTTTTTCTTCGCCTTTACTTGTTCCTTATTAACGTTTTATTGCGGCAGAAAACCGATCCAGGTTTTTTTCCACACTTTCTTCAGCACAGTAAATAAAGTCTGTTTCTACATATATTCTTGCCGGATGCGGATGGCTAAGAAAATCATGATGAGATATGGACCAGCCATATGCCCCCGCATAGCTGAATAAAAGAATGTCTCCTGCTCTTAAGCGCGGAACAACTATATCCCTGGCAAGTACATCATTAGGAGTACACAGCTCTCCTGCCACAGTGACAGCTGAGTTTGTCAGTTCCGGGCGTAAAAAAGGATATGCCCATTGTTCGATTGGCACAATCGTGAAAGGATGGTTTTGCTTCCAGGCAGCCGGCAACCTTAAGTGATGACTGCCGCCGCGCAAAACGCAAAAATAATGCCCGTGATTTTGCTTAATGTCCAGTACTTCAGCTGCGTAATACCCGCAGGAAGCTGTGATATACCGGCCGCACTCAAACACCGTTTTCCAATTGGCTTTGTTATGTTTTTTAAGTACATTTTTCAATTTGTTTGTGAATTTATTCCAATTAAACTGATTTTCAGTATCAAGATAATTAACGCCAATTCCTCCGCCTACGTTTAAATAAGAAAGATCAAGATCCCATTCTTCCTCCCATGTTTTAGCTAATTCAAAACAATGATTGATAAACTCAACATGCGCTTTTGAATCAATGTTATTAGACATAGCATGAAAATGAAAGCCATGAAGCTTTATATTTGGAAGATTTTTTGCTAAAGCAATGGCTTGTGGGATGTTTGCTTCATCTATCCCAAATTGTGTAGGAACGCCCGCCATTTTCAGCTGCGCATTTGGAACAGCGTGTCGCAAATTTACACGCAACAAAACAGACACGCTTACTTTTTTTTCGCAGGCAACATGGCTGATTAACTGCAACTCATGCATGCTTTCAACATGAAGCAATGCTACATCATAATCGATGGCTCCTTCTATTGCTTCCCTTGTTTTTCCGGGCCCTCCAAAAAGAATGGGAATCTTCGCGTCCACTTCTCGCACTTTTTTAATTTCGCCCAATGAAGCTACTTCAAATCCGCACACAATGGGGGCTAATGTTCGAAGAAGGGCTGCGTCTGAGTTTGCTTTCACTGCGTAAAATAACTGGCATCCGCCAGGCAATTGTGTTAAAAGCTGATTAACGTAATGACGAAGCTTTGATAAATCATATAAATAAGCACAAAAAGGCTTTTCTTGTTTTCGTTTAAGAGATGTGATTATATCTTCCACTTTGAGACCACTCTTTCATTATTATAGTTCCCATATCTGGCGCTTCTTTATTGCAATCCCGGCTGTAATTACGATACAAGCAACACCCATTGTCATTCCGGCCCACAAAGCCCCTGCCCAGGCGGCAATAGCTCCAAGTAAAATGGCGCCAACCGGAATAAAGCCCCGATCCATTAAAGCTATGCTTAAAATCCTTCCTCGTAATTGGTCAGGTACATGCATCTGTAATGTAATGCGGCTTAATGTTCGATAGGTTTGGCTGGTTAGTCCAACGAAAAACATGGCTGTCCCCGCTGCAGCCAAATTAGGAGCTGCGACAAATAATAGCAGTGAGATTCCAAATCCAATAATGGAACAAACCAGCCATTTACCCGCTTCTTTAATTTCTTTTCCCAGCGAAAGCCAGGCTGTGCCTGCTATTGCTCCGATGGAGGAAACAGACAAAAGCAGCCCAAATCCTTCAGGTCCAAGATTTAACAAATCTCTTGCAAATACAGGCATCATCGTTGTATAAGGAAAGCCAAAAATCATTGGCACAATTGCCAGAACCAGCAAGGATTGAACGGTCGGCTGGCTTTTCACGTAATCCGCCGCTTGACGGAGTGTTGTTTTTTCTTTTTTTAGCTTTTTATCCGGCCCGTCGACGGAAAAAGAGCGGACCATAACCAAGGAAAAAAGAACAGCTAGCGTTCCCCAGGCATTCAAGTAAAATAAATGGGTAATATCCATAGATGCGAGTAAAATTCCTGCAAGTGCAGGCCCTATAATGCGAGAAAGATTTATAACCATTGTATTGATCGCAATGGCACTGGCCAAGGATCCTGCCGGTACAAGGTTTGGCAGCAGGGCGTTGCGAACAGGAGGATCCATGGCCGCAAGCATTGACCGCAGTGTGACAAAAAAAGCAAAAATCCAAAAAGAAGGCTTTTCCTCTTCTAGAAGATAGCCAAGGCAAAATGTCAGCAGCATGATTCCTAACTGAATAAAAAAAAGCAATTTGCGCCGGTCATACTTGTCAGCCAGGATTCCGGCAGGCACACTCAACAAAAAAGCGGGCGTTAAACGGCATGCATTAATTAGCCCGAGGTGTAACGGCGAATTTGTAAACTGCAACACTGCCCAGTTTAAAGCAACTAGATCCATCCAATCTCCTATTCGAGTCACCAGGCTTCCATACATAAAGGTACGGAATGTTTTTGAGCGCAGGGCAAACCGCGAAAATTCCGGATCAAAGCTTTTTGTTTGAGCTATCATTTTTTTTGGTCCTTTTGAGCAAATTTAAAAAGAGGATTAGGAACACTAGAATACGCATAGTCTGTTTTTTCAGGATGCAACCTCATTTTGGTTAGTGCTTTGTGGTCTACTTTTTCCCGGTATAAAGCTTTTCTGTCCAGCCACGTGTTTTCAGAGTATTGAGGAAGGGAGCCAAGCCGATTAAAAACGTTTTCGCAAATCCGGTAAATTTCCTGCCACATTTCTTCTTCTCTTATGCCAAAATGCTTGCATACCTGTAAAATCAGTTCTCCAAAATGGTTTTGCAAAACAGTATAAAACACTTTGTTGTGCATTTCTTTCAAACTATTTGTGACTGTTACAGAACCGGGATAAAACGGTTCCTGAAATCCGAAATCTTGCAGTCTTTTCCCGTAAATCCGGCTGCCTCCCCAGTCTCGAAACAGCATGCGGACAGGTTGTCCTCCCTGGAAAACCATTACACTATTTTGCAAATGCCCCTCTAAGCCAACTCCATATTTCACCATTAACGTCAAAAAGCCAGGAAGCGCAATAGAGGCATAGTTTGACACAAACTGAAAAGCAGCTTTTTTAAGAGGCATTCCCATTTTTTCAATTAACTCAACTAATACAGGCTTGCTTGAAATAGGGGATTGCGCAAACAAAGAGCTTCCGACAATCGCTGTTTCTTCCTGGTTGATAAACATTTCTACATTTTCTCTTAGTACGGCAGATAAATTCCTGCTTTTCAGCGCCTGGATTTCCGGGCAGTCTGTATTTTTATCCACTTTAAAATTAAATCCTGCATATTCACAGACCGGCACAAATGTTTTAGCTAACTCTGGTTCTTGTTGCATAATCAAACGAATAAGCCGGGTAAAAACCGGTGCATTGTTGGTTGTGCTGGCGGATATAGAACGAACAGTAGAAGTCATTTGGCTGTTAACTGCTACTTTTATGGAAAGCTTGTTTTTTTCAAGCGGCACCACTGTTCTAAAAGAAGACGTTGCTCCGCTGGCGACAGCAAATTTCTCTATAGGAACCACGATTCCCTCTTTGATTTCTTGTTGATAAATATCTTGTACCGCATATTCCATTTGCCAGGGATGTACAGGAACAAACAAATAGTCATCGATAAAAAAAGCAGTGTTTTTAAATTGTCGTTTAATTGCTTTAAGAAGCCCCGGGTATTCTTCAAAAAAAATGGCATTCACATTTTCTTCAAGATTCTGCACGCTGCTCCATTCAGCATGCTTTTTGTGGATTCCTACAAAGCGAATATGGGCCGTTCCATCAAATTCCGGTGAGTATTGAAAAATATCTTTTGTCTGCATGCCTAATTTGGTTTTGGTGCCGGGATGAAGATTATGTCCTTCTACACACAACTGTTCAAAAAACAAACTAGAATCAAAACGAGAATTTTGTTTTTTCTGAAGCAAAGCCCAGTCTAAACTGGTGGTTACGCCAAGTTTTTCTGCTTTTTGCTGAAGTTCTTTTTTCTTTTGAGTCCAGTAAGCATAAGAAAAAGCAAGGTTTGCGCTTCCGTTCGTTAATTCTTCAGCCAGTTTTGACCAAGCTTGTTTCTTGCTTTTGCCGGATCTTTTTTCTTTTTGGCGCATTAACTCCAATAGCTCAACAGCATGGTCAATGCTT
>JAPSKG010000099.1 GCA_031177795.1 Domibacillus sp. | reverse complement strand
TCTCTTCCTACTGTAACACCGAGATATTTAGCGTCATTCGGATCTTCCAGCTCTGCCTGCGGGTATTTTTTAAACCACCAAAACTTTGCCAGCACGTAATAAACAGCAGCCCCGGCCGCAAAGCCGATAAAAAAGGAGTATGTTGAAAATGCAAGTGCTAATGCCCCGCTGATAACCCAGGAAATAATTCCCGCCCAGTTTACTCCATAATAGTAACGGTACTGCCCGTTCATTTCATATAAATCCGGTACATTCACACGGCGTTTGCGTATTAAATAATAGTCGGCAAACAAAATCCCTACGATTGAAGCCAGAATTCCGCCAACGGTCAACAAAAACGGCATAAGGACATTAAATAAATTCCAGGGCTGTGTAGCCATGCCAATTAAGCCGGCTGCTATAACCCCTGCGTAAAAAGGAACTTTTGGCCCGCCAATATTAGAAAAAACAGTTGCCGCCGGGACAAGGTTGGCGGCTGTATTTGTAGACCATTGGGCAAAAACAATCATTAAAAGCAAAATAGCCAGTACAATTCCGCTTGCCGATTCTTGAAGTGCAGCAACCGGATCGTAGTTTCCAACTGCAATAAAAGCCACACCTCCAATTGCCACCACAAAGGTTTGTGTTAGCGGCATGGCGACAATGCTTCCGACCAGCACACTTTTATTTCGTTTCAACCAGTTTTTTTCAAATTGCGGCGCTTTAATAAAGCGGGAAATAGACGAGATGTCAGCAGCGAGTGTTGACCAATAGCCCATGTTGCCCAAGATAACAACCATAAAAGCGTTAAACAATAAACCTCCAGATAAAGGGTTTTCCACCCATGACCAAACATCTTTTCCGGCTGCCGCCGCCTGGTCAGCCAGCGTTGAATACATCCAAAAAGCAATTACAATGATAACGGGGGCCGCTAAATCTGCAAACTTTTCGATTGATTTAATCCCCACAATGGTATTGGCCACTTGCACAGCGACAAAAGCTAAAAAGCAAAAAAACCAGTTGTCGAACCCAAATAAAATATTTAAAATGCCATTAATTGCGGCTGCTCCAAAATAAGTGTTAATTCCAAACCACATGGAAGCGGCGATCCCCCTGATTGCTGATGGAAAATGAGTGCCGACCGTTCCGAACGGCGCCCGCATGTAAACAGGAAACGACACTCCATGTTCAATGCCGATGTCTGCACTAACTGAAATAAAAAGGCCTATTAAAACACAGCCAATAAAAGACGCGGCCATCACCCATGAAAGAGGCATTTGTTCAACTGCTGCTCCACCTATGGCAAAAGCAGCCAAAACAACGGCCATCCCCACCCACATTATTGAAAAACCAAACGTGCCAATGTTACGCTCTTGATGGGCAATAGGCAAAAGATCTGGAGATTTCAAATAGCGGCTGGATTCTTTCATTGTCATTCCCCCTGCTTCATTGTTATTGAACAGTCAGCGCCGTTCTGTCAGTTAAACTGTTGTAGCATTTGCGTTTTATATACCTGCCAGCTCCGGGCTTGCCCGTAAACTGCTTGTTCCGAATAACAAATTCCCCTCGCGAAAGCACTGATACAGGCTCTCCTGTTACCTTCATTCCTTCAAATGCACTGTAGTCCACATTCATATGGTGGGTTCGGGCGGAAATAACCCGCTCTTTAGAAGGATCAAAAATAACCAGGTCGGCATCGCTGCCAACAGCAATCGTTCCTTTTTGTGGAAATAAGCCGAATAGTTTTGCAGCACGGGTCGAAACTAAATCAACAAACTGATGTATTGAGATGCGCCCCTTTTTCACTCCTTCAGAAAACAAAATACTAAAGCGGTCTTCAATTATCGGCCCGCCGTTTGGAATTTTGCTGAAGTCATCTTTCCCGAGATCTTTTTGGCCTTTGAAATTAAAAGAGCACTGGTCAGAGCCAACAGTTTGCAACTGTCCGTTTTTCAGTGCATCCCAAAGAATATCCTGGTTCCATTTCTCCCTTAGCGGCGGTGACCAGACATATTTGGCTCCTTCAAAATTTGGCTTTCCCAGTTCGGCCTGGTCAAGAACCAAATATTGCGGACATGTTTCCCCCCATACTTGATAGCCTTTTTGCCGGGCTTCCGCAATTTTATTGGCTGCTTCAGCACATGAAACATGCACAACGTAAAGCTGTGAACCGGCAAGGCCTGTAAGAGCTGCTGCGCGCCCTGTGGCTTCACCTTCCGTTTCCGGCGGGCGGGTAAGCGCATGATAAATTGGTTTTGTTTTTCCGTTTTTCAGCGCGTCACTAACCAAATAATCAATTACATCTCCGTTTTCTGCATGTACCATTACCAGGGCGCCGTGTTCTTTGGCCGTTAGCAACATGCGGAACAGCGTTGCATCATCGGCTTGAAACACATTTTTATAAGCCATAAATACTTTAAACGAGGTAATCCCTTCTTTTTCAATCACCTCTGGAATTTCGTTTAAAACCTTGTCATTTACTTCGCCAATCATTAAATGAAATCCATAATCAATCACTGCTTTGTTTTTTGATTTTTCATGCCAAATTTTAATGGCGTCCTGGAGCGGTTCTCCTTTGTTAGTTAAGCAAAAATCAATTATTGTCGTGGTGCCGCCAAACGCTGCCGCCATTGTGCCGGTTTCAAAATCGTCGGCTGTTACAGTTCCGCCAAATGGCATATCAAGATGCGTGTGAGGATCAATTCCGCCCGGAAAAATAAAAGCGCCTTTTGCATCAATAATTTCTTCTGCATCATCATCAAGCTTCACGCCAATTTTCGCGATTTTGCCGTCTTTAATAAGAAGATCTGCTTCATATTGGTCTGCCGCTGTCACAATGACCCCATTTTTGATTAATTTTTTCATTTTGCTCCGCTCCTTCTCATTAAGCTGTCGGCTGTTTAATCGCTTTCTGGCGTTCATTCCAGGTCATCGGCGGGCCATTTGGGATTTCAATCATATTAATAGCTCCATCCACCGGGCAAACAATAGAACATAAATTGCAGCCGACACAGTCTTCTTCACGAACCTGTAAAAATTTATTGCCGCCGGGCGACTTCAGCATCTCTATACACTGATGTGCCGTGTCTTCACAGGCAATATAGCATTTATTGCAATTAATGCACGTTTCTTCATTAATCCTGGCGACAACCTTAAAATTTAAATCCAGGTCACCCCAGTTAGAATAGCGGGGAACCGTTTTGCCTATCAGTTCTTCCACTGATGCGAGCTGCTTGCTGTCCAGGTAATGATTTAAACCGTCAATCATATCTTCTACAATACTGAAGCCGTGGTGCATTGCCGCTGTACACACTTGGACGCTTCCTGCCCCCATTAAAATAAATTCTGCTGCGTCTCTCCATGTTGAAATGCCGCCAATCCCCGAAATTGGTATATTTACTTCTGGATTGCGGGCGCATTCGGCAACCATGTTAAGCGCAATTGGCTTTACAGCCGGGCCGCAGTAGCCGCCATGTGCTCCTTTCCCTGCCACGTTCGGCACTGTATTCCATGTGTCCAAATCAACTCCTGCCAGGCTGTTGATTGTATTGATCATACTGATGGCATCTGCACCGCCTTGTACAGCTGCCCAGGCGGTTGCCGTAATGTCGGTGATATTAGGCGTTAGCTTTACAATGACCGGTGTACTGGCTGCTTCTTTTGCCCACATGGTCTGTTTTTCTACCAGCTCCGGAACTTGCCCCGACGCTGCCCCCATTCCCCGTTCTGCCATGCCATGCGGGCAGCCAAAGTTTAACTCCAATCCGTCCACACCTGCCGCTTCCGCTTTTTTCACAATTTCATGCCATTTCTCTTGCTTGGGCTCAACCATAAGAGAAGCAATAACCGCGTGGTTTGGAAACCGTTTTTTTGTTTCATAAATTTCTTTTAAATTTACTTCGAGAGGTCGGTCTGTTATCAGCTCGATGTTATTAAAACCTGCTACTCGCTGGCCGTTAAAATGCATTGCCGCAAATCGGGAGGATGTATTGATGATTGGATCACCGAGTGTTTTCCACACTGCTCCCCCCCAGCCCGCTTCAAATGCCCGCTGTACCTGGTAACCTGAATTGGTCGGTGGGGCTGATGCGAGCCAAAAAGGATTTGGCGCTTTAATCCCTGCAAAATTCACTCGTAAATCGGCCATGCTCAATTCCTCCTTTTAAGATGTTTGGGCCATGCTGTTTTCAACAAGCTGCTTGTAAATGGAATAAGCGGTTTGTTTTCCTTGTTCGGCTGCTGTTACAACCATGGCTTCGCTTTGTCCTTCTCCAAAAATCACATCACCTGCAGCATATATTTTTGGGTTTGATGTCTGGTACGTCGATGCATTCACTTTCACCGTGCCCCGGGTGTGCTCCAGCCCAAAAGCTTCAATTAGCTTGCTATGCTTTTTTTGTCCAATTGCCCTTATAATGGCATCTGCTTCCAAAATAAACTCTGACCCCGCCACCGGAACCGGCCGCCGGCGCCCGGATTGGTCAATTTCCCCAAGCTCCATTTGAATGCACTGAATGCCTCTTACCGCCCCCGCATCATCCATGATTATTTTAACTGGCTGCGTAAGCCATCTGAACTCAACACCTTCTTGTTTAGCAAACTCATATTCAAATTCATAAGCCGTCATTTCCGCTGCTGTCCGGCGGTAAAGCATTTTCACATTGGCCGCGCCAAGCCTTACAGAACAAGTGGCTGCATCAATGGCTGTATTGCCGGCACCTACCACAACAACTTTTTTGCCAATCAAATCCGTATTCAGGGGCGGAGTTTTCGTGCTTTCAACAAATTCAACTGCATCAAACATTCCGTTTGCTTGTTCCCCTTCTATTCCAATTAACGGCACATTGGCCATTCCAATTGCCAAAACAACCGCGTCGTATTCATTCAGCATTTCTTTTGGCTGAATATCGCGGCCGACTATTGTATTGGTACGGATTTTCACACCAAGGCTTTCCACTTGCTCTACTTCCCAGCTGGAAATGTTTTGCGGAAGCCGGAACGAAACAATCCCATGAGTATTCAAGCCGCCTGCTTTTTCTTTTGCTTCAAAAATGGTGACATCAAAGCCAAGCCGGGCAAGCTCTCTGGCCGACGAAAGGCCGGCCGGGCCGCCGCCGATAATGGCGGCTGATTTTCCGTTTTTCGCCCCTGCTTTAAACAGCTGGGTTTTGTTTTGTATGGCCCAGTTTGTTGCATGCCGCTGCAAGTTGCCAATCATAATAGGCAAGGAAGCTTTGTTTAATACACAAGCCCCTTCACATAACTCTTCTGTCGGGCATACACGTGCACAGCTTGCTCCAACCGGATTGGCTTCCATAATAACCCGGGCAGACCCTGTCATATTGCCGGATGCTATTTTCTTGATAAAAGACGGAATATTAATTGATGTAGGACAAGCTTTAATACAAGGTGCATCATAACAGTAAAGACACCGGTTTGATTCATCCATTGCTTCTTTTGAGGTCAAGTCTGGCTCGATTTCTTTGAAATTTTTTGTTAAATCGGTCAGTGAAATAGAACGCTCTTTTATTCGATTCATCTTCATCCTTTTCCCCTCCCCTATAAAAAAACTATTTTTATACTTTTGATTGCATCTTAAAATACTTATACAGCAAACAAATTTTTTTATCATCGTTTTTGGTATATTTTCTGACAAATGATATTCTTTTGTTGTACGATAAAAGGAACACTAACGGAAGAAGTGACCGTCTTGGATAAAAAAGAATTAGAGTTAAAAATAATGGAATACGAACAGCAGCTAAAAAAATGGCGCAAGCAGCTGTCCGCCGTCGCCGAACAGGAAAACACGCGAAAACAGTTTGTTTCTTCAAGAGAAATTATCGACCTGATTAAACAGCAAACAGGCCGGCAGCTAAACATGTCTACGATTAAGCGATGGGCAGATGAAGGCTACCTTGGTGAAGTAATCGATGAAAAAAAATCATTCCCGGCGCTTCGTTCCAAACAAGGGAAAAAGCGGTTTTTGTACCCGAAAGCTGACGTTTATTCTTTTTTATATGAAAAAGGCTATTTGCATCCGGCTTATGATGTTTTAGATCAAGTTTTACTAGATGGAGAAAGGGCAATGGTTATTGATTCGGGGCTTGAAGATGGTGAGTTTTTTTATACGGTCCAGATCGAAGCGTCATTTGAATTAAAAATGAAAATTAATGAATCTCGTTTAATAAAGGAAGGGGGCAAACAAGATGAAAGTAAGAATAAAGATTGAAAACACACGGGATAATCAAGAAAAAGCTCGCCTTATCCGCGATGCAAACCGGGACAGTGAACATCCGGTTACCATTTCTTTTTCCAAAGACGCAAAAGAAATTTTTTTCCACGGAGAATTTATTCACATACCAAACGAGCATCTTTTCAAACATATTACATTGCTTGAAGGCCAGGTTAAAAAACGGGCCGGCGGTTACGACATTCAGCCGGCCAACAAAGGAAAAACCGTTAATCTCCATCTTGATGCCGGACTTGTAGCTGAATTAAATGAAATTCGCCAGCATGTAATGAGCAAAACACAGCATGATATTGTTCTGGAAATTTTTAAAAAAGGGCTTGATCAATATAAATGACCGTTAAATCTCGCAAAAAGCGCAATTTTCCTGGTTTCTGGCGCAATCCATTATGTAAGCAGCGCAATTCCTTTTTACAAAAAGAAAATTGCGCCAAAGCTTTCTTAAAATGCGCCGCTTCCTAAAAAATTGCGCTTTGTTTTTATTTTTTGCTGCATACAAGCGCCATTACCGTTTCAAGCAGGACATTTACCCCTTTTTCACAATCTTCCCATAAGGTTAATTCTGCTTCATTATGGCTTTTTCCATTAACGCTCGGCACAAAAACCATTGCAGATGGAATAAAAGAAGCAAGAAATTGTGCGTCATGGCCCGCTCCGCTCACCATGCGTTTATTTGAGTAGCCAAGCGACGCAGCAGACGTTTCCAGCGCATTGCAAAGCGACTTTTCAAACCAGACTGTGTTTCGTTCCCACAGCTTTTTGGCTGTTACGCTGCATCTTGATTTTAAAGAAGAGGCGGCTATGCTTTGAATCGCTTTTTCTGCTTTTCTAACAACGGCCATGGATTTATGCCGCGCTTCCAGTGAAAAAATCACTTTATTCGGAATAACGGTGTGAATATTGGGCAGCACATTTACTCGCCCAATGGTGTAAACAAGTTCATCATCCAGTGCCGCCAGCTTTTCACGTGTTTCTTTAATTAAATCAACGGCCGCGAAAAAAGCGTCGCTGCGCATGGACATAGGAGTTGTTCCTGCATGGTCTGATTCGCCGGTTACTTCAATTTCATAACAAACCATGCCAAGCACACATTCAACTACACCAATGGACAGCTGTTCTTTTTCTAAAATCGGGCCCTGCTCAATGTGCAGTTCTAAAAAAGCGGATGCCTCAGTTAACCTGTTTTGTTTGTTTCCTTCATAACCAATTTTCTGAAGTGCCTCTTGAAATGTCACTCCATCAGCATCTTTTTTTGCAAACATTTCTTCCTTATTAAACTTCCCTGACAAAACACCGGATGCCATCATTGACGGTTCAAAACGGGCACCTTCTTCATTTGTCACGTTCATAACGATCACTGGAATTTCCGGCGTTATGTTGTTTTCAACCAGCGTCCTTATCACTTCAAGCCCTGCCGCCACACCGAGCACTCCATCAAAGCGGCCTCCTTTTTTCACTGAATCTAGATGTGAACCCACCACTACTGGCGGCTGTGCTTGACTCCCTGCCAACAGGCCATACATATTGCCCATATCGTCCACACTTACAGTCAAGCCAATTTCTTCACAGCAAAACCGAAAATAATCGCGGGCCATCCGGTCTTCTTCGGTTAAAGCAAGTCGTGTTACGCCGTTTTGCTTTGTCCGCCCAAACTCCGCAAAAGCTTCCAGCGATTTTCTTAGTCGGATTCCATTAACTTTTAATTTTTGATTTTTCATTATCCATTCCCCCTTAAAAATATTTTTTTAAAAAAAGCAATCAATAAATAATGTTTATTATTATTTCATACAAGATTAAAAATGACTACATATTTTTCTGAAAATTCTATTTAATTGAAATAAAAAAAGCACTTGCTTATTAAAAAACAAGTGCTTCTTTCAATGCTTTTTTAAAGCCGTTTTTGAAAGGATTCATATATTTTTTTTGTAACCGCTCCTCTTTC